>CAZEJX010000034.1:0-9441 GCA_964512715.1 uncultured Candidatus Saccharibacteria bacterium | reverse complement strand
ATTTGCAGCCGCCGCGCCATGGCGCGCATCTGGAGGATGGTGGGCGAGGGCGTATCGTCGATATAGATCGGCGCCCGCGAAAGACGGTCGAGCGATTGCTGGATCATCTCGAACTCGATCTCCTCCTTGATCTTGCCCGTTCGGATCTCCCAGAAGGGAACCTGCGAGTCCGAAGAGATCAAGCGGTCGGTCAGTTGGTCGAAGGACGTTTCAAGCCAGAAGATGCCCACCGCAAACACAATACCCATACTCCAGGGAACCAGATACGAAAGCTCGAAGAACGAAGTGTCGTGGGAAATGCCAATCAAGAAGATGACTGGCAAAAGCCCGAATGCACCCCATCCAAACGCAGATCGCCAGAAAGGCAGTCTTGTGCTTTCATCCGTTCGTGTTTGCCGCGATCGCCGATTCTCTAGGAATGTGATTCCTCCCCAGAGAGCTACGAAGATGATCGCGAAGATGGCTGCTACAACTGCCCAGGTATGGTGTAAGGAACCCATGAGCATTACGCCCATGATGAGCCAGAGAGGCAGCCCCACAAAGAGAATCATCGCTGTCCGAACTTTGTTGTTCGCAACCTGCCAGAGCACTTTGAGTTTGGCGCGGAACGGCGCGGTAGCTTCGGCGATTCCGGTCCACGCTTGATGCAGGACATCATGGGTGAGATCTTCGACAAAGTTGTCGAATGCTGTCGGGCCCGCTTCTACGATGCGCCTTAAGACTTCCTTGCGCTGATTCTCCTCTTCCGGTTCCTGGAGGGAGGAGTAGAAAGACATGAGCACTGCCCAGCCTTTGTATTCATCCATAGGACCGTACTCTTTAGTCGCGTCATAGGGGTAAGCGCCCCGTTTCCTGCGACGCTCCAAGTGGGCGAAAAAGGCATCAGTTTTTTCATTTCCAGAAGCTTGGCGGATAACCGTGTCGATGTATGAGTACACTTCGGCGCGGATTTCCTTGAACGGTTTCTTGATCTTGTTGGCAATGACTTCAGCCGTTGCCTGTTTTGCTCCGCCCAAGGCGCCTTCCGTGATGAGTTTCCAGATCTGCTTCAGAATCTTCCAGACGACGCTGCGAATGGTTTCCCAGGCGGCAACGTCCAGAACACCTTCAGCGACTTCATGAAGCAACGATTCTCCGGCTGGTTTTGCCGGAGCAGGGTCTTTGTGCTCGCTCATTTTATCCTCCTCAGATTATTTCAGCTTCCAAGATGGTGACCGTTGCGGCTTTCGGATACAGGGAGATCGAGTTTGATCGGCCTTCGCCCATAACTTCCACGTACATGTGCATGTCGGGAAAGGGGATATTCACGAAGCGAGCAATGCCACGGTTCGTCTTTTCTGTTTTAGCTGCAGTCTCACGTGGATCGAGCAGAGTTAGGAAAACCTCTTCGAGGACTGGATCGAGATTCTCGTCATGGAGGAGGGCGACGATGTCGTAACCTCTGTTCGTGAGAATTGGATCAGTCCGCAAAAAGATTTTGCGTTTTGTCTTTTCCTTTTCCTCTTTCGGCTTATCGATAACGAGGGTGTACATGAATTTGATTCGCTTGCCCTCGGTATCAAAGGCTTCGAGCTCGATGAGATAGCTGCCATAGCCAGCGATCGGAATTTCGTAGGAAAGTTTCCCTTCCTCCGAGTGAATGGTGTCCACTTTTTTACCGCTCACGTAGACGTTGGCGGGCTCCCCATCGACAACCTGACCGGAGTCAGCATCGATGAGCGTAGCAACCAGTGGCACCTTCCAGGGAGGCTTATCTCCTTGGGGTTTCAAAACTTTTGGGTTTTCGAATTTTCGGTCGATTTTGTTTTGCTGTTTTTGTGCCACGTGTTGCTCCTTCTCCTCGGTGAGGTAGTAGTAATAATCGGTTTTAATTTTCGAGCACGCGAGATGCGTGTGGGCGAGTGCCCAAACTAGGATAAATTATACACCCTAATCACACAAAAGTCAAGTTCCTGTCAAGAGGAAAATTAGCTAGAATTACCAGTGTTTTAGGGCGAGTGGCGGAATTGGCATACCTGCCTGCCGGCAGGCAGGCGCGCAGCGCTTACGATGTATTAACATGCTGGGGTGGTGGAATTGGCAGACACACTAGCTTTAGGAGCTAGCGCCGTAAGGCATGCGGGTTCAACTCCCGCCCCCAGCACTACTTTCTCCTTCTACCGTGGAAGCTTTTATGGATCTCGCGGAGTTCTTTATTCGTGAGATGGGTGTAGATCTGCGTCGTTGAGATATTGGCGTGGCCAAGCATTTCTTGGACGGAGCGGAGGTCGGCGCCATTTAGGAGCAAGTCAGTGGCAAAGGAGTGGCGGAGTTCATGCGGATGGATTTTTTTCATGATGCCTGCTTTGCGTCCCGCCCGGTCTACGAGCCGTTGCACTGAGCGGGGGATAATGCGGCCGGTCACGCGATTTTTTTGGTCGAGACTCACAAACATTGCTTGGTCCGCATCGGTGCGTTTCGCGAGATATTTTTTGAGCACGTCTTTTGCCCGATCGGCCAGAAATACTACCCGCAATTTTTCGCCTTTGCCGCGCACGGTAAATTCGCCGCGATCGATATCGAGGTAGCGGTCCAGTGCGCAGAGCTCTGAAACGCGCAGTCCCGTTGAGAAAAATGTTTCGAGGATCGCGCGATCGCGCAGATTCCGTATGTCATCACCTTTGGGTACGGCGAGTAAGCGTTCTACTTCGGCATACTCCAACACTTCAATCTGGCGGCGGGGGATTTTGGGCAGCTCTATTTTTTCAGGAGAAAGGGCGGGGATATCACGCTTTACGAGATATTTTAAAAAATTTCTGAGCGCGATTACGTAGTAGCTTTGGGTAATCCTCTTCAGCTCTCCGGATTTTGATTTTCTGCGGGCTAATTCCAAACGGAATTTACGCACGGTCTCGAGCATAATTTCTTCCGGTTTTTTGATACCGGTGAGTTCAATAAAGGTAGTAAGGTAGCGCCCGTAATTATCGCGGGTTTTGAGGGAGCGGTTTTTTTCGATTTCGAGATAGGCGAGATAATCGTCTAGAAGCTCATGAATCTTAGCCATGTCTTTTATTGTACCAGGGCTGTCGCAAAATAAAGGAGCGCCACGTTTAGCGTGGCGCTGTGGTTATCGAAGCACGGTCTCGTCGAGATCGGGAGCCCGTTCATTGAGGAGAGTCTTCAGTCGTCCTAAGGCAGCGCTGCGTTTTTCCCCATAGCAGCTTAGCCCGGCAACTTTCTTGCGGTGGTAGGATTCCGCACGTTCGCGCGCGGCCTCGAGTGTCTGCACGATCCGAATCGCTTCTTCGAGGAAGAGTCTCGGCGTTCCTTCATAGGGGCTGAGGAAGATGCAGGGACCATCGTCTGGATACGAGCAGACCACGATCTCTCCGCTTGTCGTGAAGAGAAGAACATGGTGTCGGCGAGTTGTGGCAGCGAGCCGGATTTCGATGGGAAGAATGTTTTTGGAACTCAGTTCCCGAGGAAATACATGCTTTTCCTTATGCTCCCATCCGTCTGGGGCGTAGCCCATAAGGGGAAGTGGGTTTTCGAAGTCGGTGAGCGACAGATACCCGAGATATTCCTTTACGATCTTTAACGGCTCCATCGATTCTCCTTTTTTTGAAATAACTTCATTGTGTATAGCGCCAGACTCATAAAAAGGCAAATAATCGCGCTCTAAATGCCGAAAAAGGTGCCCTTGCAAAATTCCTCAATATAGAGTAAAATGAGCCCACATGCTTACCAAACGTGTAAAATCTAACATTATGAAAGACGTGCAGAAGCACGAGAAGGATACCGGCTCTGCCGAGGTTCAGATCGGGCTTTTGACGCGCCGTATGAGTGAGTTGGCCGGCCACCTCAAGAAGAACCCAAAGGATAATCACTCCCGCCGTGGCCTTTTGAAAATGGTCTCCCAGCGCCGCCGCCTCTTGACCTATTTGAAGGCGAACGACGAGAAGACGTACGCGAAGGTGCAGAAAAAATTTGATTTGAAATAATGAACACGAATCAGCGCGTCGGTATTTTCATTGACGTGCAGAATCTCTATCACTCCGCGAAGAATCTCTATCGCGGCAGGGTGAACTATAAAGAGCTCCTCAAGAACTTAGTAGGCGGCAGACAACTTATTCGCGCGATGGCCTACGTCGTAAAAAGCGAAGGCATCGTTCCGGAAGGTATAAAGAACGGCAACTCGAAAGCCCTGTCTTCGGAAGCGGCTTTCTTTGAAGCATTGGAAGATGCGGGTCTCGAGCTGCGCCTCAAAGATCTGCAAGTGTGGTCTGACGGCGCCAAAAAAGCAGACTGGGATGTCGGTATGGCAGTGGATGCCATCCGTATGGCGTCATTTTTGGATGTTATTATTCTTGTCACCGGCGATGGCGACTTCATCCCTCTCGTGGACTACCTCAAGTGGGGAGCGGGTCGCTCGGTCGAAGTAGCCGCATTCCGTCGCAGCGCCTCGTCGAAGCTCCAAGAGGCGGCTGATACCTTCATTAATATTGAAGAGCTTCCGAAAGTCATTATGAAAGGCAGGGCGAAGTAGCGTCAGTTATACGTTCGCGAGCAGTGAGGAGTACGTAAAATAAACAACAATATATATTTAGAATCCGGAACGCCTTCTGTCATTCCGAGCTGTGCGAGGAATCCTGCCTAGAGCAGAAAAGATTCTTCTCAAAGCTCAGGATGACAATGCTGAAGAGCGATTTGGATTCGATGCATGCATATGATTCCAAATAAAAAGCAGTTTACGACTGAAATTGGCGGTAAAACATTAACGATCGAGACCTCCTCCCTTGCGGAGCAGGCAAACGCGGCGGTGCTCGTGAAATACGGTGAGACCGTTATTCTCGCGACGGCGGTGATGGGAAAGTACGACAAGCCGCTCGACTACATGCCGCTTAAGGTGGATTACGAAGAGCGGTTCTACGCCGCAGGCAAAGTGCTCGGCAGCCGCTATGTTCGCCGTGAAGGCAAATCTTCGGATGAAGCGATTTTGACCGGCCGCTTGGTGGACCGCACTATACGTCCGCTCTTCAATAATCGCTTGCGCCGCGAGATCCAGGTGGTGGTTACGGTGCTTTCCTACGACGATGAGCAGGATCCGGATTTTCCGGGTCTTCTTGGCGCTTCGCTCGCTTTGGCTATTTCCGATATTCCGTGGAGCGGTCCGGTAGCGGCAGTGCGCGTCGCTCAGAAAAACGGCACGCTCATCGTGAATCCCGGTAAGAGTGAAATCGAGGGAAAAGATTTCTTGACCTTTGCCGCCGGACCAAAAAATCTCATCAGCATGATTGAGCTCGAGGCGAGTGATGCCAAGGAAGACGAGATTATCAAAGCCTATGCGACGGCACAGGAAGAAATCAATAAGCTTATCGAATTCCAGGAGAAAATCGTGAAAGAGATTGGCAAGCCGAAAGCCGAAGTGCAGCTTGCGGAAGTGGATCAGGAACTCCTCGCCGCACTCAAGGAGTTTTTGGCTCCAAAGATTGAAACGGCAGTATACCCGCACCTTTACCCGGAACATCGTGTACACGAGCTCGATAAAGTGGAGCGTGAGCATCGCTTGAGCAATCTCAAGGAAGAACTCTACGTTTATCTCAAAGAGAAGTTCATAGAAAAGGCGGACTTGGATTTGGGCCCGGTCGAATTCTTATTCGATGAGGAAGTGGACGCAGTGGTGCACAAGAATATTTTAGAGAAAGAATTGCGTCCGGATGGCCGACGCATGGATGAAGTTCGTCCGCTCGCAGGCGAGGTGGGGCTTTTCAAGCGGGTGCATGGCTCCGCGGTCTTTTTGCGCGGCAACACCCAGGCGCTTGCGATGACCACCATCGCGCCGCCCGGTCAGGAGCAGCTCATTGAGACTATGGAAACGACCTCCAAGCGCCGCTTCCTTTTGCACTATAACTTCCCGCCCTACTCGGTAGGCGAGATTGGATCTTTCCGCGGACCGGGACGTCGAGAAATCGGACATGGTGCGCTTGCTTTTAAGGCAATCGAACCGCTCATTCCGCAGTCTTCGGAGTTTCCGTATACCGTCCGCGTTGTTTCCGAGATTCTTTCCTCGAATGGATCCTCCTCCATGGCGACCGTGTGTGCTACGACTATGTCCTTGATGGATGCCGGTGTGCCGATCACGAAACCTGCCGCAGGTATCGCGATGGGATTGATGTCTGATGGACATGGCGCTTACAAAGTGCTCACTGACATTCAGGGTCCGGAAGATCACTACGGTGATATGGACTTTAAAGTCGCGGGTACCCGCGATGGCGTGAATGCGATTCAGCTCGACGTAAAAATCGGCGGACTTACGAATGAAATGATTGGGAAGACGATTATGCAGGCTAAAGACGCGCGTATGCACATTTTGGACTTTATCCAGACCGTGATTGATAAGCCGCGCGCAGCGATTTCTGAATTCGCACCGCGTGTGCTCCGCATTCAGATTAATCCGGAGAAGATCGGCATGGTGATTGGTCCTGGCGGTAAGATGATCAATGGCCTCATCGCTCACTACGGTTTGGCTTCCATTGATATTGAAGATGACGGCAGCGTGTTCGTATCCGGTCCGGATGCGAAGCAGGCCGAAGCCGCGCTTGAGGCAATCAAGGCAATGACCCGCGAATTCAAGGTAGGAGAAATCGTAGAAGGTCCGATTGTAAAAATCCTGGACTTCGGTGCGATTGTGGACTTGGGCGGGGGTATGGACGGTATGATTCACGTCTCCGAACTCAAGGAAGGATTCGTTAAGAATGTCTACGATGTCGTGAAGCTCGGGGATTTTGTGCGCGCGAAAATCGTTAAAGTTGAAGACGGCAGAATCGGATTATCCCTGAAGCAGATGGCGGGGCAGTAAGGTATACTATAGGTATGCCTGATTCAATGGAACCTCAGAAAAGCGTTGGCGCGGTGCCGATGGTGCCGCCGTCTACTTCCGAAGTATCTTTGCGGACCATGGCGTCTGACATTGATCTTATGGGGAAAAGCGGTGGGCTCGCCGGACAAGCATTGCCGGTAGCTGAGATTCAGCGGGTAGCGATAAAACCCGAAACCTCGGAACCTGTGGGACCAACCGGTGTTGCTACGCCGCAATCGCGACCGGCTTCTCTCCAAGACTCGCATTGGCTCGTTATCCTCATGTGGGGGATTGTAATCATTGTGGGCGGGGCGCTTCTTTTCGGGATTGGGTACTATCTTCCCGCGATTTTTGGAAAATAAATCTTCTGAAACCGAAAGTAAAACAGCTCACGCGAAAGCGTGAGCTGTTTTATGTTAGATCAGTTGTCTTTCCCTGCCCCAGGTGAGCCACTTTCCCTTGATCACTTCGTACTTACCGGCGTCCTCTGGAGCAATGCAGTTTTCGCCGCTGATTTCATAGAGGGCGCCGAACCACCAGCCGCCTTGGACTTCGAGTCGTTTCAGGATGAGCGGCAAAGCGGCCTCGCCCATGGCTACGATTTTTCGAAGACTAGGATGAGCGTTGATCTCGCTCATCGAAGACAGGAACTTTGTTTCTTCATTCCACTTTTCCGCGAGTTTCTCGAACCGGGACTTGAGTTCAGGGCTTGAGTGATTCATCTGTACCTCCTCGCACTACTTCGTTTATAGCGAACTAGAGGGGATACGTCAAATACTTTAATGGAAACTACTCCGCTTCTGTGGAGACGCTCGCGGTTTTTGCTGTTGAGGCAGTCTTTTTCTCGATATCTTTCAAGAGCTTCTTGTCTTCCTTGAGCTTCAAGCGAACATTGTCGAAACCGGTGCCGAGCTTCTCGCCCTCAAAGGTATAGCTCGCGCCATTCTTCGTAGCCACACCGTATTTCACGGCTGCGTTTAATACATCCGCTTCGTAACTGATACCTTCGCCATACATGATGTCGAATTCAGCAGTGCGGAACGGCGGCGCAACTTTATTTTTGACTACTTTCGATTTGACGCGTGAGCCGACTACTTCCTCACCTTTCTTTACCTGCGCGGTGCGACGTACGTCTATGCGTACGGATGCAAAGAATTTGAGTGCTTTGCCGCCGGGCGTCGTTTCCGGGTTCCCGAAGAAAACGCCTACCTGCATGCGGATCTGATTAATGAAAATAATAAGCGTGTCGGATTTCGCTGCGATGGCAGTAAGCTTGCGGAGCGCCTGGCTCATCATGCGCGCCTGGAGACCGACGTACTGCGCGCCCATCTCGCCCTCGATTTCCGCGCGCGGCGTAAGCGCCGCGACTGAGTCTACGACGACGACTGAAATCATGCCGGAACGAACGAGACTCTCAAGAATATTCAATGCTTCTTCGCCATTGTCCGGCTGGGAGATAATAAGCTCGTTTACTCGTACGCCGAGTTTTGCGGCATATTCCGGATCAAGCGCATGCTCCGCATCGATGAAGGCAGCTTTACCGCCTTGCTTCTGAGCCTGAGCTACAACGTTTAATGCCAAGGTGGTTTTACCGGAAGACTCCGGACCAAATATTTCTACGACGCGACCGCGAGGCAGGCCGCCCACGCCGAGAGCCATGTCGAGTGAGAATGAGCCGGTAGGAATTACTGAGACGTTGGTATTCTTGGCTTCACCAAGCGTCATGACTGCTCCGTCGCCGAATTTCTCACGAAGTGAGGAAAGGAGTTCGTTGAGTTGCTTCTTATTTTCTTCTTTAGGGGAAAGCTCTCCGCTTTCCTTGGCTGGAGCTGATTTTTTAGGCATGCGGTAATTGTACCCGTAAGCTCGGAACCCACCAAATTGTGGATATCTTGCCCCGGATGCTTCTCAAAGCAGCCTAGAGAGCCTGCTCTTACGTGCTAGTTGCCGTGCTGGTCGCGGTATTCGAAGGCGTGGAAGAAGGGGATTCGGGGAGGAGAATCTGGATGGGCGAGGCATCGTAATATACCTGCTTGGTTATGGTTGTTTCTCTTCCGAGGAACTTCTTAGCGACAATAGTAATAACGTTCATACCCGGTTCGAGGGACACTACTTTACTAAATGTGTTATCGGCTTCAAGGGGAATTTGCTCGCAGCTTGCGGAAGTGAGACAAATATCTATCTCATCGCCATTTTTAATAGAACCGCTCACAAAAATATGTCCTTCCGCAACGCGGCTCGTGTCATCTCCCGGTGCCGTTACTTCGAGATCAGGCTTGCCGATGATTTTTGCGGCGCGAAATCCCAAGTAGGAAAGCGCGAGGATCACCAGGATTCCAGCTCCCGCGATCGCGCGATTTCTGCGAATACCAAAACGATTTTTAGGAAGCACATCCATGCTGCCGGCGCGTTGCAAACCCTCGTCCGCGCGGACGCGCTCCCACCAATCGGTCGGATCGAAATTCAAGATTTGTCCGAGGCGTGTGAAATAACCGCGCAAGTACGGCGTAGGAGGGAGATTCTCAAAACGGCCATGAGCGAATTGCTCAAGGTGTTTTAAGGAAATGCCGGAGATTTCAGAAAGCTGTTTCAGAGTAAGTCCC
>CAZEJX010000033.1:0-9928 GCA_964512715.1 uncultured Candidatus Saccharibacteria bacterium | reverse complement strand
TTGCAGGACCGAAAACCGATCCGAGTAACTCGCTGAACTCTTTCATAATTTGCTGGCCGATAGCGAGCTGCCCCGCAAGAGTATGGCTGTATGCTTCCGTTTGTCCGGCAAGGCGCTGTGTAATGGCTGCGAGTATGGTTGCGTGGCTGGCATGATCGTCTACTTCAATTCCATATTGTTTGAGAATCCTGCCGCCGCCTTCGAACGCCACGATGAGTAGCTGGGTCGCGGTCGCAAGATCAATCCCTTTTGCTCTAGCAAGATCCATTGCGGTTTGGAATGCGGCGAATGCCTCTGGCGCATTGCCAGTAGCTTGGAAAAGTCGACCAAGCGCGAGCGTGGCGTCCTCATTGTCGAACCCGAATTTAAGCAGCGCTTCATTGCCCACGCGGATCATTTCATCCCGGAACTTTTGTAAGCCCGGCGGAAGTGTTTTCACAATCGCATCAAAGGAAGCCATTTTTGCTTCGGCGTCTGCGAAATCTTGGATCGCAGTTTTAAGGATTGCGGTTGCTCCGACGGCCGCGAGGGCGCTGGCGAGAATGCCTGCCTTGTCTCCGGCAAATCCGAGGTTTCCGCCGAGATCTGAAACATCGCTCGAGAGCCGGTTAAGCGTACTCGATGCTTCATCTCGAACTTTGACCAAAATGCTTAATTGTGAGGTTGATTCAGCCATTCTTTTTGGCGTTCTTTTCCAGTTGTTCCGCTTCCGCGCGGATCATTTCTGAAACGATTTTTACGAACCATGAAGGCTGTGATTGGTATTCCTGCCACGTCCAGCCCATTTCGCGGCAGATAAGAGCAGCAACCATCTCTTCTTTCAAATCTCCGCGGCCTAAGGCGAAGAAGCGCTGCCACTCATACGCTACTTCGCCGTCTTGAAACCCCCCGTTTGGACCTTCTGCACTTCGCGCGAAACGAAGTTGTATTCTTCGGGGCTTGCATCGAGAAGGCGCTCAATGATGCTTTCAGGACTGCCGTCGTAACTCTGTGCGATCGCTTTGATTGCTGCCTGCTCGTTGGCTTCGCTGATATCGGCGAGCGAGATCTGCTTGGCGGCTTCGCTGATAGCTTCCTGTGCGGCTTTTTCGGAAGTCGCGTCGGCGAGATCAATTTTTATTGCTGCGAGAAATGATTTTTTAATTTCATTGAACTCGCGCGCATTGATGTACGTTTTAAGCACTAGCTCTTTGCCCTCCGGCGTCTGAAGTGTTTGCGTTGGTCTTTCGTTCATGTGATTTTGAATTTATGCTTCGACCTTTAATAAGATGACTGCGTATTAACCGCTGAAATGGTAATCATCTTGCTGTCTGCTGTTGAGTAATGAGCTTTGAAGCTCAATTGCTGTTTTATGATGTCGCCAACCCGAATTGGGCGCGTAATATCCTTGAATATCACTTTGGCGAGATCGATCGTTATCTGCGGATTCGTTGTGGTACCGATAATGACGTCGGTATTCTTAAGATCGAGTCGCATAGCCTTCTGAGTTCCAGCAAGTACGAAAGTTTTGAAATCGCTTTCGTTTTGCCAAACCGCCTCAAGCGTGCCCTCGATCGTGAATTGCTTGTTCAAGAAATCAACAGGCGCAAGGGATCCAAGTGCAAGGTCTTCTTCGATGTTTTGATTGATCTTCAAGGAGAGCGTACGAATGTTTTGCGCAGATGCACCGGATAAACCGGCTAGGTTCGTCGCAAGCTTGAAGGTGAAGTGCTTGTGGGTGAAGCGGTTCTCGGTATTGCTCGTTGGCGTGAGCGTGGCCGTCGCTCCCTTCTTCGATTTCAATCCCGCGCTGAATTCAAGAAATTTGCCTGCTTCATAGCTGATATCAAGCGTTGGCAAAACTCCGAGTCCGAATGTGTAATCCTGCGGTGTAACGGGATCGTCGAGGTAAAAACTCAAACTTTGGTGCTGGGCGCTTTGCCCGACCGTAATCGTATGAGTGTTCACTCCCGATTCGGGGCTGTTTGCGCTTGTAGCAAGCGATCCCAAGATCGAATAGAGGAAAAGAGGAAAGGTTTTGTCAGTGATCAAACCTTTCAATGTGCCTTCAGCCCATTGTTTGGTGATAACTGCATTAATGCTGTCCTCAATCACTCCAATGCTTGCGTTGTCGTCCACCGTTTCGAATTTCTCATCGATATTCAATTCCATGAACGGCGTCCAAAACGTTGCGCTGCCCGGCGTTGTTCCACGCGTTGTTTCGCGTGCAATGCCGACTGATAATTGTTTTCCGATTCCTTTTGACATTTTTTTTATTCGATTATTTGATTTGGTTCGACCTTTTTTCTTTCTTGTTTCCAAATTTCTTCCGCCTCCTCCCTGCTCTTAGCCCGAACTGTTAATGGTTCGTACTCACGTCCGCCCGCAAAATGATATTCTTCGAGCGGTGAATCCGTTTTTGATTTGGGCGGTTCACCGATTTTTTTATTTTTGTGTTCTTCGATCATGTCTTTATATTTGGACTGTCGTTTTTGCTTTGATACTAATCGTGAAGGCAATGTAAGTTTTGCCTCGAGACAGCACCGCTTCCGGTACGCTCGTGGACGGCTCGACCCCGCCTTCTGCGGCCCCGCCCAGCGTATAGTCGGTATCGAAAGCGTCGATCAAGGATTCAATCAGGTTTTCTACTTGGCTCACATCAGTAATATCTTCCGCTTTTACCAGCACCACGACTGGAAAATGCAGCGTGCGGATATTGTCATGGTTGGTCAGATAATCAGCAGCAACTTCAGGAGTGGTTAAAACCGCCACTGGGAATTTGCCGTAATCGCGATCGAGCAAACTCGTTTTCAGATCGTCCACCTGCACTTCTCCAAGCGTCGCTGGCATAAGTCCGGTTAGCTTGTTTTGAATTGCTGTTTTAATTGTTGCGATTGCGCTCATGGTTTTATGCTTCCGAATTAACGCGATTCGCTATATCGCGGTTGATTAAATCCAATGCCTGCAGAAATAGTTTGTTTATCTCAGGGCTTGAGCGTTCCGCTATGTCGCGCATAAATGGGCGCGGCTGGGTGCCCGGGTGCCTTACTTTCCGGACGGGATGATCTGCGCCTTGCCAATAAAGAGCTTTTTTGTTGACTGGCAGAATCAGATGAGGCCGAGTTCCTTCGTGAACAAAAATCGCGTACTTGACCGTTGGCGACCAGCGCGACTGCAAGCGCCCGAATTCTGGAATAAACGATTGCAGCAACCGGCCAGTGCGGAACGGCACCGTCGACCGCGTGGTATATTTTGCAAACACTGCGACAGTTCCCATAATGGCGCGCTGCAAGATCGGCTCGGATATTTTTGGGAAGTCTCGAAACGCCTGCCGTAGTGCGCCGATATTTTTAATTTGTATTTCGACTTGGGGCATGATTAGAAAAATATTTGTTTGCGAATATAGCGATTGATAACCGCTTGGTCGTCCGACTCAATTAAGCTTTTCCACTGAACAGTGCCGCCTTCGAATGCTTCGCTTTGGCGGCCTTCCGACTCCCGCCTCTTAAAAAGCTTCACAACGAGACGCTCGCAAAGATCGCTTAGATCAAACGGCAGCGTATGCGTGGATTGTCCGGCATTTGGGAAATCAATCAGATATCCAGCCGTATATGTTGCGCGCACTTGATTTATTCCTCCGATCAATCCGCCATAAACTCTGATGATTCCAGTAGCACCGTCCTGCTCGAGTTCATAGTTGCCCGTTGGAAAATCAGTCCATACGGGGCTGCTCGGCAGGCCGGTGCGATACTGGAAGCTAGTTAATGCGCTTGCAGGCGCTTGCTTCAAAAAAATTCTCGACGGATTTGCTCCGTAAACTGAATAAACTTCTTGCGTATAGGTTGTTTGCTTGAAACGTCGGCCAGTCTGGCCTTCGATGTAATCAGTCATCGCCGAAATTAAACGATCAATAAGCGTGTCAAAACTCGCGGCAGTGATTGTGAGCCGGTCTTTTACTCTTTGGCGCGCGGTAAGCGCGTATGGAACGATTTGTTCAGCCATATTATTCGGGGGTTCCAGCCCCCACTTCTCGCTCTCCGTAAAGAGGGCGAGAGTGTGGAAGCTCGACTATGCGCCGACGCTCTGATTGCCTACAGGCGCTCGGTACGCTTTTCCGAGCAACGCGACTGCGCTTATCGGAGCAGCTGGCGAAGAACCGCCAGTGAAGGCAACTGTCACGACGGCACGAAGGTACCGTTTCGTGTTGAGGTTGACGCCTTCAACCCTGATCTGCGCGCTCTTGTTGCCGGTCGTGCTGGTCTGTTGCGTGATGGAAGCTCCGCTCACGTCATTCCAGCCGGTCGAACCGTCTGCGCTATCCTGCACTTTGCAATCAACAGCTGCGGTCGCAGGAGTGCCGGTGATTGCACCCTCTTCAAAAGAGAGCATCACCGAGTTGTAGCCGAGACAGTCAATGGCATTGCCGTTGACTGTTCCGGCCGCCTGCGTCACAGGTCGGATGCTTTGAACAGCTTTGATGCTGTCGTATACGCTGCGCATGGAATTTGCAATTTATTTTTGGTCTTGTCAGACCCCGCACGCTCGACTTTTCTATGGCTCGCGGACGCGCCATCGATCGCATGCGGAGGGAGCGATGCCCTGTTTACTGATCGCCGTCGCTCGATCCTTCGCCTTCATTCGAGGGCGGAGTATCCGTCGAGCTTGCTGCTTCGCTTCCGCCTTCAGCAGGCGGAGTAGCGGCTGCCTCAGCGCCTGCCTCAATTTTTTCGAGGTAGGAAGATCCGATCGCAGCAGCTTTTTCGTCGGTAAGTTCAACCTCTGAGTCAGCGGTGAACTCTTCTCCTTCGTAGGAGCAGGACTGCAAAACTTTGTATTTACTCATTGTTTTGTAGTGATTGCTGATAAAGTTCGACCTTTTATTTTTTCTCTCCCCCGCGCTTCTCCGAGGATCAGATCAGCGCGGGTTCGAGAATCTCACTACGCCGTCTTGATGTTGACGAACGCTTTGGGAAGAGTGAGAACCACGCCATGGCGGTGCTTGTAGATAAGCCCCTTCTGGTCGGCAAGAGCGATTTCTTTGCCTCCGAATGTTCCCGAATCGGCCTGCACGACGCGAAGTTCGCCTTTGTCGCCGTACGCAACCGCCTTAAGATTTCCGAAGACACCGAAGAGTTTGCCTGTGCCCGACTGGGTGTTATCCGGCAAGTGCCGCGTGGTGTACACTGGGAAGCCTAAAATGTACCCTTGCGGTTTGATCCCCGAAGGCGTCTCGACCGAACCGAAGTTGGTGTTGACGTATCCGAAGATGTAGTTGCCCGCCGTATCTTTTTGGCTGCGGATCTTCGCCCACACTGTGCGGTGGAAAAAGAACGCTGCGCCATCAAGTACGGATTCCTCAACCTGCGCGATCGTGTCCGACGCGTCGCCGATGTCAAACGAGGCAAAGCTCGTGTGGCCAGCTGCGATCGTGAACGTTGGGACCTGCGCGTGGTTTTGGATGCCCACGAAGGCGGACCCGGAGAAACCGCCGCCGTTGAAGGTTTCCTTATCGACGCGGTTAGCGAGAGCTTCGCCACCGAGCGCAAGGAGCCAATCAGCGAGGTTCGCTGAAGAATCCGCGAGCAAATCGTTGCCAACGACGAAAGCGAGCTGCCACTTTTTAGCGACAAGCCGCGCTTGGTCGAAGGTCAGCGCAGTCACGGATCCCGCAGCGTTTACGCCGAGGTACTCACCTTCAAGGAATGATCCGGTGTAAGCCGGAATATCCAACTCGTCCGTCTTCAAGTTCCATTTCTGGGCTTGCGAGAGAACGAGACCGACAGAAGCGGCGATGCGAAGAATGGCATTAGCGACTTCCGGTGCTACCAGAAAACCGCCTTGCACGTCGACTTCTTCGAGAAGCTCGCCCGCTTTCGCGCGCATGCCCCCGAATGCGACTTGCTTTGCCGCCTTCACAAATTCCTTCTTCTGCTCGTCAGTGAGACCGGTGATGTCGTTGCCGTATAAAATGCGGTCAACGCGCATCTTCTCGACGATGCTTCGGGTCTGTGCGGCAACCATTGGGCTGACGACCTCGCCGAGTTTCTTCTCGAGCAAATCCTCAACCGATTTAGTTACCTCTTCCTGAAAAAGTTTCAAGGTTTTTTCGTCCATGTTACTTTTTGGAATTTCTCAAACGCTTGTTGATATTCTCAAGCGCTTGAGCTGATCCGTTGTTTATTGACCGCAAGACCGAGCGCAACGCGAGGATTTGAGTCATCTCGTCCCCGCTGCCGTACCCTGCGGCATCCGACCTTTCATTCGGGGCGCTCCCATCTTGCGAGCGTTCCTCCCCCTCGACACCCTGCGGTTCAGTTGCTTGCAGCAACTCCTCCAAGGCGACGATTGTCATTTTGAATTGATCGATGGCTGATTTGATAAGCGTCCGGTTCCTTTCTGAAAGAACACGGCCGATTTTTACCTCCTTTCCTCCGGCGATCGCGCCAGCACTTAAAAGTTCAAGAACTTTTTGCGTATGCGCGGCCACGGCAGTTTTCATTTCTTCCTCGTGCTTCAAGCATTCTTCCTCAACTGAAGTTGCCGCCCCTGCGGACTTCGGCTTTTCATCAATCTCCGGAACGCAAACCAATTTCCCTGTATCATCATCCAACTCCATAACGCCCGGAGAGCCATCGGGCATTTTACACACATCTCCCTCTTGCGGAGTTATCGGTGGAAGATCTTCAGGCGGCACATCCGAAGGAGTAACTTTTTCTTCTATTGCAATTCCTTTAATCACAAGCATTTCGAGATTCAATCCCAATTCCTGGGCGCGCTGCGTTGAAAGCGCGTATGGATTTGCAGGAACCGGCACGAAGGAAAATTCCAACAATTCCGCTTTGGTGATGATATTCCCGACTTGATCTCGCACGATGAAACCAACTGATGTGGCGCGGACAATTTTGAGATCGTAAAGCCGACGGACCTGCTGCGCGAACGGATTGGCGCTCTCCGGCGCGAACCGTCCCCGCGCGACGAGCTTCCCATCTTTGGCAACAACTTCATCGCAGATCGCAATCGGAAGCGAATCATAATCGTGCGCCCATAAAACGATGGGGTTCTGGAGATAAAAGTTCAGATCCCATCCGTTTTGATCGATGGATTCGCCTTGCCGATCAATGTCGGCGGTGGAGATTATGACCTCAAAACTGCCCGAGTCCTCGGCTGTTTTGGTAGCGGCAATAAATTCCTGCGTTGTTTGGCTTTTAAATGCTTCGGAAATTCTCGCTCGCATTTCTTCTGATAATTTTTTTATTGTTTCTTGCATAGTTTTTTATTTTTATTTTTCGACTTTTCTATCCGACCTTTAGGCTGATTCATCGGTGAAGATGATCACTGCACTCACATTCCCAACCGTTGAGCTGGTAATCTGCTTGATTGTGATACCTTGGTTTTGCCGAAGAACGTGACCTTTATTGCCGTCCTTCTTCTCAATAACCGTTGCAAAGTTATCATCTACCGAAGCAGAGTTTTCTAGCGTGAGAGCGCCTATTTTTATTTCTTCGCTCGCAGAAAAAGCACGCCTAATTAACACTCCTTCAGTGACTGCCGACGAATTCGTATCGGCACTTATGCCAGCAGACAGCGAATCGTTGCTGTCGTGAGCAAACGATGCAACTGTTGTGCCAACTGTCCTTGCTGTAATTCGTTTGACTTCAAACTCCAAAAGTACGCCGCTAACTGTCGCGGTTTGCCAGTTATAAATAAGCACTTTTTGGATTACGACCTTTCTCGTGGATGAGGTATTAAAAAGCGTGAGGACAAACTTGTTCGCTGCTGGCGCAACCCTATCTGCGACAACTGTATAAGTGGCTGGCTCGGCAGTGGCCCCGACATTGACATCGAGCCGTCCGTTAACGAGAGCAGCGGGCAATCCTCCAGCCAAAAGCGTTCTTAATCTTTTTGCGATTGCGATTAATGAACCGTTGCCGGTTGCTTCTGCGTCTGCGGTCGACCCCAAGGAAACATGATCGCCATCGGCGCTAGTGGTTTTCAGTCGGGCTGCGTTAACAAGAGAGGTGGTTCCAAAAACGGAAGCTAAGTTATTGTCATAAGTGAGCAACTCAAAGGTTGATGCTTTTTGCTGAAGCTGGGTTAGATTTCCATAGATAATCCCAAGAAGCCGCGCCGAACGATCGCTTATGTCATAGCTCGACGGAAAATTATTTACACCAACGCTCCATGCGCCAGCTTGAGCAGATTCAACTTTCAAACGACCGGCATTCAAAAGTGGTACTGTTCCAAATACGGAAGCGAGATTGTTATCGTAAGTTAAAAGCTCAAACGTCGATGGCTTCTGCTGTATTTGCGCAAGATTGCCGTAAATAATGCCAAGTAATCTCGAGGCGCGATCCGTCACGTCCGCGGATCCACTTGTACCTTGCCCGCCGGTGCCAGATGGAGGAATACGCTGTTCAACATTAACAAGCGGCCGAAAGTCTCCTTTTCGCATTGGCTTGCCAGTTTCGCCGTCGAGAACTACGACCAGCTGCGGCTTTGTATTGTCTTTATCTGAGTATTTGAGCGACAGCACAGAACCAAGTTTTTCAAATGAACTCACTAGAGTTTCTTTGAATGATTCAAATATCCTCCCGATATTTTCGCGCGGCATATTCTCCCAATCGACGAGCGTATGAATCTCTTCTGGGAATTGGGGCGGATTTTCGTACCATTCAGGCTTCTCCGGAATAGATGTTTCTACCGTCTCGGGCAATTCAAACTTGGAAACAGGAAAGTCGTCAAGGTTTTCTACGCGGAAAGATTTTGGGAAATTGAAATCGCCGAAGTTTTCAACTCTCGTTGAGGATTTGCTCTCGATAATGCCAATCAATTTTTCTTGCAGCTGGGCATTGCGATCCATTCGATCATTGGTCTCATCGAGGCGATCGACGATTCGTGATAGATTGCGAAGCGGGGCCTTGCCCGGCTCTAGTTTGTCCTGAATTTTTTCAGTTTTTCTTTTGGCTTCTTTTTTCATTGTCCGAGAACTTCATTTACTTCTTTCGCCAACGCCTCGACCTTTTCGTCTGCTGATTTGCGTATCTTTTCAATTTCTTTTTCGGCAGCTTCTTTGATTTCGGCCGTCTTTTTCTCAACCTCAGCTTTCACCACCTCTTCAATGCTTGGTCTTGCTGGCTCCTCCGTTTTTTCGTCAGCAGGCGGCTGGGCAAGAGAAATTTCTTCGGGGCGAATGTAACACCGACAAGAAGGATGCAAAGGCGGCGCCCCAACGTCCGAATAATCGAGCGATAGGGTTTTGCCGTCGCTGCTCGTTACCGCATCCCCTTTGTCGAAAAAGTTTTCATCAATCGAAACGACTTTACCTTGCAAAGGTGCGCACCAAGGGCATACTCGTTCGTCTTCAGCCGTATACCACTTCAAAGATTTCACTGTGCCAGTTTGTTTCCATGCTTCCTTAGTCGCGTCATTGGCGATTCTAAATGTTTCCGTCACTGCTGTTTGCTCGGCTCGATTCTCCGCTTCTTGGCCGTAGATTTGCCCAACGCGATCTTTAAGTTCGTCGAAGGTTTCTCCTTTGCTCAATCCTTCTTCGAGCGTGGCTTTTAAGGCATCAAGGGTCGTATCGTTATAGGAATTACTCATGAGGTCGATGCTGTCGTTGATCGCGCGCCGGACTTCGGGCGTCAAAACATCAATCTTGCCAGCACCTATAAGTTCCGCGGCTGCTTCACCTTCTTTGCCGTACAAGTCAGTGAGAATAGGTGTTGAAAGGTCGATCATTGCCGAAACGAAAAATTGTCGATCGAGCAAGTCCGCAGGATCGACTGCTTTCAACTTTTTAATTGCGTTGGGAAGGTTTTCAAGCACTTTCAATTTCTGTGCGAAATTAAAATCATCTATCTTTTCTTTGAGAGCGTTCTTATACGGCGTTACGCGAAGGGCAAAAACTTTATAGATCGGCTCATATTCTCCATCACTTAAACCCGCT
>CAZEJX010000032.1:0-10118 GCA_964512715.1 uncultured Candidatus Saccharibacteria bacterium | reverse complement strand
GCGGGTCCATGGGCTTACGACCGCAGCCGTGGGTTGGACGACCGCCGCTTTGGGTTCCTTAGTAGCCGCCGGACTGGTGCCATTTGCCGTATTTGCAACGATTTTCATAGCTATTCTGCTCTACATCCTGCGTCGGGTTACCATTCCCGCCGATCGCAAGCACGCGCCGCTCTACGTTCCCCTGCCTCCTAAGCGCCGCCTGGCTCGAACCAAAGCCAATGCTCCAAAGTCCTTGCAAAACAAGGCGATTTGACAAAAGTACTTGACTTTTGTGAAAAGGGGGTATAGAATAGACCTACAATCTGCGTAAGGGTTCAAAATCCGCGACTGCGGGTTTTTTGTTTGAGGGGGCGAGCCTTCACAGAGCCTACGGAGATTGTCCTAACGTCTGTACGCACATCCGAGGGTATTCCGAGATTCACATCGAGGAATTGCCGGTGGGCAGGCGTCACCTATGCATTTACACAACATCAAAGTAGCGGTACTCGTTCTCTTGGTCGGCGTCGCGGTGGCTGGTTCACTCTACCCCGCGCATTCTGAAGCAATGACCATTACGGACGCCTACCACTATATTGCGAACCTTGCAGCTCCGGCTGCGTTCGCGGACGAAGCGCAAACCGATTCGTCCCTCACGGTCAAGGAGGCAACTCCTCTCGACCTCTGGCTTGAGAAGCTCGCGGTAATGGAATCTCATGGTCAGGCTCGCGTGAAGATTCTCGACGTGAACGGTAAGTACTCCTACGGATGCTTGCAGTTCCAGGAAGGAACCTTCCGCAACTATGGAGCGAAGTACGGGCTCGTGAAACCGGGCGTCAACTTGGAAAGCGTGATCTACGATTGTAATCTTCAGAAAGCAATCGCGAAGCACATGATTCAGGATGACTACTCGTTGTGGCAGAGCTGGTACACTTCCGTAGAAATCCGCGACCTGGGCTTACCGCCCCGCTCGTAAATTAAGTAATTGGTCGGACCGGCGCCCCCTTGCGGGGCGCCGGTTTTTTCATTAAAACTAAAGCAGTTCAACAACGGGAGGGTGTGATGAGAAATAGCTTGGACTTCACGAAGTGGGACGCGCGAACGGCACTGGAGTATCCAGCCGTCACCGTGTTCCCTACCGGGCTTATCAAGTTCAACGCGATGCTCGCAAAAAAGCTTCGCTTATGGGGCATGAAAAGCGCGCGACTCGCTTATGACCCTAAAACCAAACGAATTGCTATCAGAGCATTCGATTATCGAAGCAAGCGCCTGGTCAGCGTACATCACCATCTAAAATCGCTCTGCATTAAATCCAAAACATTCTCTGAGTTCTGGCGGATATTTCCCAGAAAAGAACGCCGATTCCATTGCTTCTATGATACGGTACAAAACGCGGTAATCGTAGAACTCGAGAATCCCGTTCCGCCCGGCCGCCGCAGAGGATGGTAGAGAAAAGCCCCGTTTCGACGGGGCTTTTGATTTTTCAATTTTGTGATATAATAAAATAGCTGGTAAGCGGATGATCGGGCCGTGGTGAGTTTTACTCATGTTACGGTCAGGAAAATCGGGACACTCATAAAAACAGGTACGGGCTAACGGCCCGCCGTGGTAACACGAGAGGTGCGAGCAGAAACGCCAATGCAGAAATGCTAGGCTTCCGCAAGGAAGAGCTCGATGGAAACGTCGAGATGAAACGGCTAAATCCTTACCGGGTGCAAGAGTCGTGCTTCGCGCAAGCGGAGAGTGCTCGCTAGAACTTGCGAGTAATCGCAGGTCCAGATAAATGATCATCGTCGAGTCAAACTCGAGCACAGAATCCCGTTTATAACTTGCCAGCGTCAGAATTTTTGTGGAGAGCCCCAGGAAAACCCTGGGGCTTTTCTTTTAAATTCGCTGGCTTATCCTTTAATCAGTATGGGAGGATGGAGTGCAAGAAAAACCGCTAGATTTAGAAGAGGCTAAGAAATTCTTTGATGAACACTGGGCAACTGTCACTGTAGAAGAGTTCAATCGACAGGCGTACAAGAGCAGCCACGGCAAGGTGGGCTGGTCCCCTGAAGAATGGGATGCACTACCGGTTGAATTCAAAGAAGAACTCGAGCGACAAAATGTGGAAGCTCGCAGCAAGAAAACCTCAGGCAATCCCTGAGGTTTATAGTTTTTGAGTTGCTATAATGAATCCGATGCGCACGCAACTCATTATAGTACTTCTCGCTGTAGTTATTATTGGCGTTTTGCTCGGTTATATCCTGAAACACACTCCAACGGGCAGTGTATTACCGAAGCAACAAATCGCCACTACTACACCCACCGCTGTTCTATCCTCATCTACAATAGCTCAAGTATCATCTTCTACCGACAAGACATTCACTTGGCGAGGCATAACATTTCAGTATCCTGCGACCTGGCAAGCTGCAGTATTAAAGTATGGGAGCGCGGCAATGACCGAAGAAGGGAAATACGACGAAGTCGGATTCTACGTATACAAACTTGGAGGAAGTGGAAACGTAACTTTTGCTCACGATTACACGATCGAAGCTGGCGGCCCTCAACAAGCTGGCGCCACTTGTGCAGAGTATGCATCTCGAGGTGAAAATTATACTCGTTGCGCGGATATTACCGACCCTTCTGCAGATCCAAGTGCATATGTAAAAACTATTCCGCTTTATACGCTAAGCACACGGCCAGAAACTATTGCTGTTTTTGAGCAAATTGTAAGAACGGCGAAAAAATAGAGTTCACGGCTCGATATTCGCACGGATACGCCGAACCCCAGCAGAGGAAGACTCTTCTTTGGTGATCTTGAACGCACCTACAGTGGCGGTGTGTTCCACGTGCGGACCGCCGCAAAGCTCTTTCGAATATACCTCACCGCTTGCAGGGTCAAACATGGTATACACCTTCACTCGTTCCGGATATCGCTCCTTAAAAAATCCGAGCGCTCCTTCCTGAACGGCATCCGCATATGCCATTTCATTCCATTCGACTTTCAGATCTTTTTGAATCGCGGCGTTGACCCAATCCTCTACTTTCTTTAATTCATCTGGCTCCACTTTGCGCGGAAAGTGGAAATCAAAACGGGTGCGCTCCACGGTAATATCTGAACCGTCCTGGCGCACCTCATCGCCTAAAACTGCACGGAGACCCGCATGGAGCAAATGTGTTGCAGTGTGGAGGCGGGTTACTTTCTCTACTTCAGATTTGTCGCGAATCGTTACCTCCCCGGTTTTCAAATACAAACCATGACCTCCGAATTTCGCTACGCTGCCAGCCTTGGAAATTTCCTGGTGTTTTCTAAATTCCTCATCGAATGCCTTCCGATCCAAACCATTCGCCCGCTCCTCACCCAGCTCTTTAATAATCTCGTAAGGCAAGCCGTGGCTCTCAAAAACTTTGAACGCAGAAACCGCGTCAATTACATCGAGTCTCTGGAGCTCTCGGAGTCCATTTTTCATCGTCTTCTGGAACTTATCGTTTTCTTCGCGGAAAACTTGGAGAACAGTTTGAGCGGACAATTCCGGATAGGCCCCACCATACATTTCAACTACTTTCTGGATGATAATTTCAAATTGGGAAGTCACAATATTGACTAAGTGAGCGTGGACGATTGAACGGCGCAGCAATCGTCGCAAGATATAGCCTGCGCCTTTATTAGCCGGGCGCACACCATCCGAGATCAAAAACGTGGAACCGCGCATGTGATCCGCGATAATGCGCTGAGTTTTAGCATCAAGCCCTTCTGGCAAAAGGCTGATGATCGGCGTATAAAGATCAGTTTCAAAAATGCTCGCGGTGTGCTGGACGCTCATCGTAAGGCGCTCGAGACCCATGCCGGTATCTACCCCCGGCGTAGCCAAAGGTTCTAAATTTTTATCCGAACCGCCCTCACGCTCCTCACGGGAACCAGAAAAGAAAAAATGGTTAAAAACAATATTCCAAACTTCCACATCGTCTCCAGCTGCATTTCGGCAGTAAATCTCAGTAGTCGGACCGCAAGGACCAGCGGAACCAGTCGGTCCCCAAAACACGTCACTCATTCCCTGCTCCACTATTTTCATGTTCGGATCCAGCGACTGCCAGATTGCCCGCGACTCTTCATCTTTCGGCACGCCGATATCATCCTTGCCTTCAAAAATTGTTACATAGGAGATAGCGAGTCCCATTTCTTTCGTAATGAACTCATAAGCATACGTAATCGCTTCTTTTTTAAAATAACCACCGAAAGAGAAATTGCCCAACATCTCGAAGAATGTGAGATGAGTCGCATCGCCTACTTCGTCAATATCCGACGTACGGAAACATTTTTGCGCGGAAGCGGTATTTTTGGAACCGAAATCCCGATCCGCATCAAGCTCGCCGGTATAGTACTTTTTGAATTGCTGCATGCCCGCGGTTGTGAGAAGCACCGAGGGGTCGTCCGGCAAAAGCGATGAGGATTTCACCACCGTATGGCTACGGGCTTTAAAAAATTCCAGAAATTTTGAACGGATTTCGTTAGCGGTCATAGAATACAAGAATACATAAAAAAACTCATCGAGTAAATATTCAGCCCGCTTGGAGCGGGCTGAGGAATCTTAGACGGGAACGTTCTGATTGCGGAGAGCAACGAGTACGTCTTGAATGAATAGCTCTTCCCGAAAGGGATCTCTGACTGGCATCACAAGAGGGACATCCCCCGGCGGAAATCCCTCGGGAATTCCTGCGCTTAGATACAAGAGCTCGAGCCCAGGAGGCACATACGTATACCTCTTCGGAGGTAGAAAGAAAAAACCTGGCCGAATCTCGCGCATAGAAAGCTGAAATCCGCTCACAAGCTGGACAGTCTTTGTGGGAAATTCCCCTGCGATTTCATCCAAAGCTCTTCCTAACATCTCTTCTCCAAGTTTCTGAAAAACTTGAATGCCTCTCTCGATATCCTCGAGATCAACTGCCATCAAGCCACGCTCACCAGAATCCGACATTTCCACTCCTTTCTGCTTGCCATATTGAAGCAAAAATACAACACAGGGTCAAATAAGAAAACCGGCCCGAAGGGCCGGCATCATTCGAGATAAATCACCGCTTGAGCTTGATGATGATACACCGCGCTAATCTCATCATTTTCCCACTCAATCCAGATTGAGTAGTCGTCCTCTGAGACTAAGGTAGTGATAGAACCGGAAGTGCCTTTAGCGCTCCTCACCTTGTCGCCCAACCTGAGCTCCTTCCAGGGAACATCACTGAGCTTCCTTGTGCTTCCTTCCATTCACGACTCCCTCTGCAATTCGGCAAGATCTTCATCCGAAAACTCGATGCTCGACTTCCCTTCCGCTAGTTGCTTCTCGACAGTGCGGTAAAGCACCTTGGCTCGTTTGAAGAGATCGCTGCACTGTTTGCACGGCGGAAGGTTTCGATGCCTGCAAAGCTCAACGAGTGGCATGCTTTTCTCCTTCTAAGAATTCTCCAGAAACATTATTCGCTCACGGAGAAGATGTCCGAAATGGAATCCACCGCCGCGAAAAGGTATTCAAGCTCATAGAGCTCATTTTCGATCGTATCAACAGCTGGTGCATCTTGATCCCGAACCCTGACAGAACCACTTGAGTAGTAAATCATTTTGGTTCCAAGATCAACGTAGAGATTGCCTCCAAAGTTGACCATCTCACGCAAATCAGAAGCTGCATAAGCTTTTCCTATGACACTCCCAACCACGCACTGAGAGACCTTGTACCGATCTGGAAATTTGGCTTGCCTCTCGAGGATTTTATTGGCGACAAATCGCAACCCGTCCCGGATCTCACGCCAGAACTTTTCATGTCTCGCTTTGAGTGCCCGACGAAACTCGTAGTAATCTTTTTGTTCTTCAACAGGAGCATCAAAGATGACCGGCATAGTGCCTCCTTTTACTGAGGAACAATATAGATATATTTAATAAATATGTCAACAATCTCTAACTCGAGTTAAAGATACATGCTTCAGAGAAGATCCTTCGACTTCGCTTCACTCCACTCAGAATGACAAGCTTGGAGGAGTGTAAAACTAAGTGAGGTTCTCGAATCCTTCGAGCGCTTTGGCCTTATGGTGCTCGCGGACTTTCTCGAGCGCTTTAGCTTCGATCTGGCGAATGCGCTCGCGAGTCACGCCGAATGTCTTTCCCACTTCTTCGAGCGTGTGGGACACTCCATCTTCAAGCCCGAAACGCATATTCAAAATCTTTTGCTCACGCTCCGAGAGATCAATCATGATCTCCTTGATAAGGTCTTTTAAGAGGGAGCGCGCAACCGTTTGATCCGGCGGCGCATTTTTTTCATCCGGAATAAAATCAGACAATGTAGAATCCTCTTCATCGCCTACCGGCGCTTCAATCGAAAGCACTTCCTGTGAAATTTTTTGGATGTGCTGCACTTTTTCCACATCCACGCCCATTTCCGCGGCAATTTCTTCCGGCAACGGATCGCGGCCGAGCTCCTGGATGAGCTGGCGGCGGGTTTGCGCGTATTTGGAAATAGTTTCCTCCATATGGACCGGGATGCGGATGGTGCGGGATTGATCCGCAAGCGCGCGGGTCACCGCTTGGCGAATCCACCAGGTAGCGTAGGTAGAAAACTTGAAACCTTTGCGATAATCAAATTTCGCCACGGCGCGCGAGAGACCGATATTCCCCTCTTGGATAAGATCCAAAATAGAGAGATTCGGCGAGCGATTTACGTAGCGTTTGGCAATTGAAACGACGAGACGCAGGTTGGCTTTCATAAGCTTCTGGCGCGCATCTTCATTACCCGCCTCAATGCTTTTCGCGAGATCAATTTCTTCCTGCTTCTTCAAAAGCGGCGTCTTACCGATTTCCTTCAAGTAAAGCTGCACGGCATCCGGCGTATCATCGCCATAATCACTGATAGCATGCACGGACGGCTCCTGAGTGCCCACATCAATGAGACCGGTCGTATCAATGACTTTGATATTCTCTTTCTCAAGCCGGTTATACACCTCTTCCAGGAAATCAATATCTTCCTCAACAGTCGGAAAGACATAGAGGATTTCATTATCCGTTACGAAACCACGCGGACGGCCGCGTTCAATGAGCTGCTGCAAGAGCTTTTCCTGAAGCTCCTGTTCCTTGGTCAACTTCTTTTGAGGTTCCTTACTTGCCGGCTTCGCGGAAACAACTGGCTTCTTAGTTCCCATCTTCGGAGCCGGTTTTGCTACTTTCTTGGGTTTCGCTTTTTGCTTTACCGCTTTTTTTGCCGGTTTTTTCTTCGGCTTCGCAACTTTTTTAGCCGGCTTCTTTTTTACCGGCTTGGATTTCTTTGCAGGTTTCTTTTTGGTTTTTTTAGGCATAGTTATTGAGCATGAGCTCAAGCTGCGAGCTCTGAGCAAAGTTTCCTCGTGCTCGTAGCTCGTGCTTTTGCTTATTTATATTTTCGGAAGGCTGGTGAGCTCTTTGAGCGCTTGGGCTAGAAGCTCATCGTTACCTTCCCGTTCAAATTGTTTCACCTGGAGGGTAAGTTCGTCTCTGCGTTCTTTAAAATATTCCCGACGCAGGTGATTTTTTAACTCATCGAAATCCCGAGGAGAAAGTTCCTCGGCCACGAGGAGGGCGGTATTAAGAAAATTATCCAGGGCAGGGTCATCGGACCGCCGTATTCCCTGTTTTAAGAGTGCCCATACCTCGCTATGCGTTGCAGGAAAGAATTCTATCACATCCGCCGCAGAAGTAAAATCATTCTTTGAAGCGCTTACCGCGATGATCCGTTCCGCCAAAAGCTCGCGGCGAGTGCGCTGCGGTGCGGGATGAGAGGCACGGGGCGCGGGTTTTTCTTCGCGCAAACCCGGGACAGCATCCAATTCCAGCTTATGCATCTCCTCTTCCAGAGCGGCGCGGGAGAGCCCAGTGCGCTTCGTAAGTTCATCCATCCAAACATTCCGCTCCACCGAACTTGTCATGCTTTTAAGGCGCAGTAAGACTTTACGCAAAGCCAAGAGTCCCTCGCGACTCTTGAGATCCAATCCTTTGAGGGGCAAATAGCGATCAAAATAAAACTGTGGCGCGGCCTCCGCGTTGCGGATAAGGTTTGCCATATACTCCGGTTCCACGATAACCGCCTCTGCTGCGTCTTTATACCCTTTAACGACAGCAACCTTCACATCGAAATCCAACGCTTCCGCCAAATCGATGCCACGCTCGAGGGCCGCGTAGCCGGCGCTGTCATTATCAAACGAAAGCACCAGCCGATCCGTGAGTCGTCGCAACGCGCTCAAGTGATCTTGAGTCAGCGCCGTTCCGGAAGTTGCCAGCACGCATTGCACACCCGATTGCCAGGTCATAATCATATCCATCTGACCCTCTACCAAAAGTGCACCGCCTTGCTCGCGAATCGCCTGCTTTGCCTTAGAAAAACCATAGAGGATTTTTGATTTCTGGAAAATCGGGGTTTCCGGACTATTCACATACTTCCCTACCTCGCCCGTATCAAATTGCGGCAAGATTCTACCGGTAAAACCAATCACTTTACCGGAGTGATTCCAGATCGGAAACATGATCCGCCCGCGAAAACGATCAAACATCATGCCCCTGTCGGAACGCACCGCGAGTCCAGCACGGATAATATCTTCCGGCGCATAACCGAAATTCACGAGATAGCGGGAAAGCTCATCCCGCTCGTTTGATGCCCAACCGATTTCAAATGCTTCAATCGTTTCCGGCTTAAGACCACGCCCTAAAAGATATTCCCGTGCCACTTGCGCAGACTGATAGGCTTTCGAATAGAAATCCCGCGCGGCAGCGTTCAAATCATAGAGCAACCCGAATTGCTTATATTCCAAGGGGCTCACTCGGCGCAGTTCCACGCCTGCTTTTTCCGCAAGGATTTTAAGCGCCTCTCCAAATTCGATATTCTCGATTTTCTGCACAAAGCTAAAAACGTCTCCGCCTTCACCGCAACCGAAACAGTGCCAGGTGCCCCTGTCTGGCGAGATCATAAAGGACGGCGTCTTCTCATGATGAAAGGGACATCGCGCCTTGAAATTACGACCCGCAGGCTGCACTTCAATGTACGCTTTGAGAACTTCGGCGATATTCAATTTTTCCTTAACCATCGCCGCCGGTGAGCCGTCTTGAGCCATGGCCATAGTTTACTCTATTTGCATCTCTGACAAAAACTTGACAATATCACCGGGAAATATATTTTATAGCTAGCAGTTTAGAAAGGAGCTCTTTGTGAATCTAATCGACCGGCTCGATAACCTGCCCCCGAAACAGCAAGGGTACATCTTTATTGCGTTCCTCGTCCTCATGAATGCAATCTGCTACGGCGGAGCAGCAGTTGAAGTGGTAGGTATCTTTTGGATCGGAATGCAGACCCTAGCCACTATTCTCGCCGGTGCAATTTGGTGCATGGGATTTATGTATGCACTTTATGATGGCCCATCAAACAAAAAATGGCTTGATCGGCTGAACAATCGAGCGACTTGGATATGCGCGGGCGCCCTCTTCGTCATCACACTCTCCTTCCTCGGTGTATGGTGGAAATGGCTTGCGCCAGCGGTGGGGTTTCTGCTCTGGGCGCTCTTGGTCTATGGTGCGACTGCGGGAACGAGAGAGTACCTCCCTGATGCACTTAAGGCGCTAAGAGAGATACGACTCTACGGTGAAGAAAAATACCTGCGCTCTCGCGAGGAGTCGGATCAAGAATTTGACTACATCTCGCAAGATGAGATGGAAAAAATACTCACGAAACTCGCAAGCGAAGCAGGCATAAGCGTCGAAGAGCTTGAGGCGAGGCTCGCTAATGATAGGGTAATTTCAGAAGATGGAGTAAATCATCTGAATTTCAACGAAGCATGTGCGTACGTAGATGATGAGGGTATCGCCGAAGATCGTAAAGCACATCTTGCTGAATGCCCAGATTACTGCCAAGCGTTGGTGAAAATCTTAGAGAGAAAGCCTGAGACAAAACCAGCATAACTATTGACCGGAGCGCCCACGCGCTCCGGTTTTATGTTTCAGACCATCGGACAACTTTTGTACAGCTGTACAAAAGTTGTCCGATGCGGATCATCTATTTTCAGAAAACAAGCCGGTTTTTATTGTTTTTTGGAAACGAAACTCCCCGGACAAAAAATGCACACCTGTGCATTTTTTGTCCGGAATAAATCTCTTATTT
>CAZEJX010000031.1:0-10142 GCA_964512715.1 uncultured Candidatus Saccharibacteria bacterium | reverse complement strand
GAATAAATTCCTGCCATGCTACGCAAAGATTCTCCAATGATATAATTTGCTCGAACATGAATACCGCTAATTTTACCAATCCTCAAGAGAGAGAGAGAGAGAGAGAGAGAGACAACCTACCACACTGATAAAGCTTAAAGATGTCTATAGAAGCTGGCTCACGCTTTATAGGAATTTTCCCAAAGTAGAGCGTTTCGGCATAGGACAGAAAATTGAACGCTGTTTTCTGGATATCTTAGAGCTGCTCTTTCTTTCTGGGTTCACTGCGGTGGATCAGAAATTGCCTCTTCTCACCAAAGCAACATTACGCCTTGATACTCTGAAGTTCTTTCTTCAGCTTGCTTGGGAAAACAAGTTACTAACAACAGAACAATATTCCAGTCTCATCGAGAATACGGAAGAAATAGGGCGGATGCTCTACGGCTGGAAAAAAGGCATAGAAAATAAAACTCCCGCACGTGTGGCGGGAGAACGCTAGGAGTAGCGAGAAAAAGCCTGATTGCCGTCGTTCCAGTAGTTGTCGTCCAGAGCATTGGCGTTCACGTTCCAGCCGTCGCTGTTCCAGTTGACGTTCACCGCACGGAGCACCGACCTCTCTTGTGCGTATATCCATCCGCGCCACCACCTCTTGAAGCCAGGCGGAAAAACCGAAGCTGACTACTCGAAGTTGTATCGTATTCGGAACCTCGAAGTCCCCTAAATGCACGCACCAATTCCTGTTGTTTTTAAAAGATATATTCCCGCACTCCTGCGCAAGGCGTGCCCGGCGCAGCTCTCGCAAAGAACAATCCCAAATTCATGACGAGAAAGCCCTGCCTACCGGCAGGCAGGCGTAGCCGTCCCGTATCGCACGAACTCGAATATAGTATAAAAAGTTTTTGACCCCTTTGCGATGTTTTGCAAAGGGGTCAAGGGATCAAGGTTCCAAGGGGTCACGAAGTTCCCAAGGTTCCCAGTTTTCAGGAATTGCGAGAAAAAGCCTGACCGCCGTCGTTCCAGCAGCCGTCGTCCAGAGCATAGGCGCTCACGCCCCAGCCGTCGCCGTACCAGTAGACGCGCACCGCACGGAGCACGTTGTCCTTGTCGCGGACATAGAAGATGTTGGCCCAGCCGTTCGTGAGGAGCTGGCCTTCCTTGCCGGTCGGCTGGGCTTCCATGAGCGCCCAGATGTCGGCGAGAGAACTTTCCGCCGCTTCTTCACCACTGAGGTCGGTAATGATCTCGTTGTCGTACGCGCGCTTTGTGAGCGTGTACGGCGTGAGCGCGTTCGGCGTGCCGTCTTCTTGCGCCTTACCGCTAAACCATGCGGTGAAGTTCACGCCAGGTTCAACCAGCTTCACGCCCGACTTGTTCTTCTTGTTGAAGAAGGTGTCGTCGGCTTTGAAGGGGGCGGGCTCGGCGGGCTTCTGTTTGGCGACAACGGGACGGAGCACGCTCATGGCGCGGCCGTTGCCGTTCGCCTCGCCTTCAGGCTTCGGGCGGTTGCGAAGGGCGGCGATCATGAGGGTCGCGGCGTCCTTGGGGTTTTTGATCCCCCACTGCGCATCCGCGGTTGGGAGGGGACGAAAGAAGTCCTGGTGTTCGACGAGGCGGCCAACGAAGGTGCTGGTCTGTTTTGCGTTCATGACTTTTTCTCCTGTCTCTTTGAACGTGTTTACAGATGGGTTGGAGATTGCGCTGCGTTGGCTAACCACGTATTCGGTTTCGCCACAGCCCGCAAAGGCCTTCTTAGGCCTCTCTGGGCTGCAGCGAACTCTCGCTAGTTGTCAAAATGTCCAAGTTAAGATTAACATAGCCGATAGGATATGTCAATAGGCTGCCTACCATTCCTATAGCGCAAGAGAAAGAATGACTGAACAATCATCTGTACTTGTATCTTATTCTATTAAAGCAATCCCTTAGCTGAATTTTCAATTCAGCTTTCCCTTTGCCACCCTTCAGGAACTTTTCCCGACGCTTAGCGTCAATCTCGCACAAGTAAGACTCATAGTAAATCAACTTCAATGGAAGCCGGTTCTTAGTTGCAAGCACATATCCATTCTTATGTTTTTCTATCCTTGCCTTCAAGTCTGGCGTATAGCCCGTGTACAATTCAGCATCTTTCTCACTGAAAAGAATGTAAACAAAATACATCCCACGATTTTGACATGGGGAGATAAAAGAAAAATAAAGAAAAAGACAACTTGGGATGGCTCGCTAAGCGAGCCTAACCCCAGCTTAGCTGGGGTGCCTGATGGGAATCGGACCCACGTAGCCGCTGCCACAGAGCGGTGCTCTACCATTGAGCTACAGGCACCATCATAACGCCCGTAATCCTACCGTAAATTATCACTCCCTTCAATCCTGATCAGGCTTTCATCCAAGCGAAGGCGCATGTTGTACGGATAGTACATGAGCGAAGGTGTGCGGGTTTAGAGGCATTAAAGAGCTCCCATGCCTCTAAACCCGCACACCGAGCGCCTTCACATATACTTTTAAAAACTGATATAATCTAGCTCCATTCAGGCATTCATTTTATAATCAATCTCATGCGCAATTTCACAAAGAATTTCATTTGGGCGGTCGTTACGCTGGTGGTTGTTGCAGTGGTATTTTCATTCGTAAATTCGGTCTCGAACCCGCCGCAGAAAATCAGTTTGAACGATCTCGCCGCCAAAGTTTCCGCAGGTGAAGTAAAAGATATTAAAGTAGCCGGTGAAGATCTGAACGTCACTCTGCAAAACGGTGATACGCTAACTACGAAAAAAGAGGAGAACACTTCAGTCACCGACACGTTCAAAAACTTGGGTGTTGATCCTGTTGCGCTTCAAAAAGTAAACCTCGACGTCACCGGTCAGTCCGGTACATCCTATTGGGCGAGCGTACTCATCCCCACGCTGCTGCCGATCCTCCTCATCGGGTTCCTCTTCTGGATTATGTTCCGGCAAGCACGCACCGGTGCGAATGCAGCATTTAATTTCGGACGCTCCGGCATCAAACTCGGCGGTATCGGCAAAGAGAAATATACCTTCAGCGATGTCGCGGGTCTTAAAGAGGCAAAAGCCGAGCTTGTAGAAATCGTAGACTTCTTGAAAAACCCGCAAAAGTATCTTGATCTCGGCGCGAAGATTCCGCGCGGTGTACTTCTCATCGGTCAGCCTGGCACCGGCAAAACCCTTTTAGCTCGAAGCGTTGCCGGTGAAGCCGGGGTGCCATTCTTTCATATTTCTGCATCTGAGTTTGTGGAGATGTTCGTGGGCGTCGGCGCCTCCCGCACCCGCGACGCATTCCAAACCGCCAAGAAAGCCGCACCAGCCATCCTTTTTATAGATGAAATCGACGCGGTTGGCCGCCAGCGCGGCACCGGCATGGGTGGCGGCAACGATGAACGTGAGCAGACTTTGAATCAAATCCTCGTAGAACTCGACGGTTTTGAGCGGGACACCCAGCTCATTGTCCTCGCCGCCACCAATCGTCCGGACATCCTCGACCCGGCACTCCTGCGTCCGGGACGCTTCGATCGTCACGTCGTGTTAGATTTGCCGGATATCAATGACCGCGAAGAAATTCTTAAAATCCACGCCCGCGGCAAACCGCTCGCGCAAGGCGTTGATCTTCGCCGCATCGCGGTCCGCACTCCGGGATTCTCCGGCGCTGATCTCGCGAACCTCATTAACGAAGCGGCGATTCTTACCGCCCGCAAAAATCGATCCACGATCGAACAGCGGGAGCTTTTCGAATCTATTGAAAAGGTGCTGCTCGGCCCGGAACGTCGCAGCCGGGCAATCTCGCAAAAAGAAAAAGAGCGCACTGCCTACCACGAAGGCGGTCATGCACTGGTCGCTGCAGGCATCGCGGGGGCGGACCCGGTACACAAGGTGTCCATCGTTTCCCGTGGCATGGCCGGCGGCTACACTATGAAACTCCCACTCGAAGAAAAACACCTGCCCACGAAATCCGAACTACTAGCGGATATCGCAGTGGCGATGGGTGGCTTTGCTTCCGAAAATATGATGTATGGTGAAGTATCCACTGGCCCCTCTGACGATCTTCAGAAAGCTTCCGAAATGGCGCGCAAAATCGTTACCCGCTACGGTATGAGCGATTGGGGACCGATGACCTTCGGCAATCCGAACCAAGCCGTGTTTCTCGGCCGGGAAATGGGCGCGGAGAAAGACTATTCCGAAGATACCGCTAAAAAAATCGACACCCAGGTCCGCGAGCTCATTGATTCGGCTTACAAAGCCGCACTCAAGGTTCTCACTACCAACAAGAAAGCACTCCAAGCAATTGCGAAAACATTGATGGAAAAGGAAACACTGGAGCAAGAAGAATTTGATGCATTACTCGCGCCGTTCAAGATAAAACCGATTGCAATCTAGATAAAAAGATAAGACTCCTCGAATGAGGAGTCTTTCTTTTCTAGTGGTTGAGTCAGTCGGTCGCCTGCAGTCCTTAAACGGAACTCGGAGACAGACGTCGAAGCGGCTTCACGGCCGCGATGGAGCGTAGTCAGCGGAAGTCTAATGGCGAAGCGAAGTTCGGCGAAGACCAGCTGCTACTCATACCGGCCGTAATCGCACTCTGATCGGTTAGGATCGCAAGAGCGATATCAGCCGGAAACTCTCCTTGATTCCGATGAATGGGTTCTACTGCCCAGGATGCCCAAAGGCCCATGTGCGGCACGAGCGCAATGTGCTGGCTTTGTTCGAAGATGCTTCCAGTCGGAAGCACAAATCCGGGAAGAGTTCCCGGAGAAGGAAGCTGAGGACTTGCTCGCAAGTTGGCGTAAGCGCTTCCCGCAATGAGAAGTGCTATTACCATGGCCCAGATCAAGAGTCTTTTCATTAGTGCTCCTTCAAACCAAAGCTTGAAAGGACGGTGTTCTTTTCACGCCGTATCTGTACCCGCTAGAACCACCTCCAATCGAATTTCCCATCCACCCTCAAAGAGAGAAGCGGAAGATGTACTAAGGAAGATACTAGCACTTTGCCTTTTTCTGTCAACTAACGCTCACGTGGTGCGCGTGCCGGACCGTCGCTTCGCTCCTATCGAACATCGCTCGTCGCTATACAGCAACTCGCTCTCTAACAACCTCTCGGTTTTTAGTATTTTCCTACACGGGAAAACTCCCGTTTCCCCGACCCCTTTCCCATTCGAGTCCAGGCAAACGAATTGTGCGCGTGCCTGGACTCGAACCAGGAACCGCCAAGGTATAAGCTTGGTGCTCTAACCATTGAGCTACACGCGCATATCACTACCGCACTATTTTATCAAATCTATCCATTGCTTGTCCGGCCTGACTGTTGAAGGTATTTACCGCGCGTACATCACCGTTAATATCATTCAATAACTTTTGAATATCAGCGGCACGCCCAACATTCTTCGTGAAATGCAGTTCAAGCATTCCCGCTAAATGATTCACCTCATCGGTGTACGTGATAAGACGGCTGATAAGCGCGAGGCGGTCCGCAATCGATTCCACCGCTGCTTGTCGAGCTTCCTCTGAATTAATATCGGGGAGGTCCGCGTTCATACGATCCAGCTCTTTCGAAAGATCGACAGCAAGCGCCTTAATGTCTTTCGCCTGATCTTTTACCGTCTGTATATTCGTGAGCGCCTCGCTTATCTTGCCCTGTTTCTCAAGAGCGCTCATGGTGTTCACCGTATCAGCGATACCATTCGATTCATTGACAATATTTTGCGCGATGACTGCACCTTTCGCGCGCGCGTCATAAAAATCCTGGGGGACATTGACTCGCGGCGTAAAGACGATACGTAATACGAAATATGCCAGAACAAAAACCGTGAAGATTCCGAAAAACAGATAGATTCGGCGGGATCGGATAGTCATAGACAAGCCTTATTTGTAAGGCATTTCAAGCAAATAATCAATGAGGCAAAGATTGAGAATATAGAATTTAGAAGGTAGAATAGAGGGCGCGATAGCAAAGCGATCTGTCCACGTAGCTCATAGCTCGAGCGGGCTTGCCCCGCCGAAACTTTCCTCAGCCTTCGTAGCTGATACTTCGGCGAAGTAGGCAGCGAAGGCGGGTATCGTATAACGGTATTACCTTGGCTTTCCCCATGCTCTGTGAGCGGGAATATCGTTCTTAACAATGCGGGTATCGTATAGTGGTAATACCTTAGCTTTCCAAGCTAAAGCCGGGGGTTCGATTCCCCCTACCCGCTCACTTAGAAAATGTTGACCGTGTATTTATGGCTTACATTTTCTTAGTGCCCCGCCGGAGCTCCGTAAGGAGCGAAGGAGGACCACAGTTGCTATAATAAGAACGACCCACGACGAACTAGACCTGTATGTCCACCTTCGAAATTTTCCCCGAACGCAATCGAGAAGAGAACCGAGAGGAGGAGCTTGCTGATCTTCTGCTAGACTCCGGCAGGCTCACCGAATTTCAAATCGCCGCAATCCGCCGCTTCCGGCAGGGATTACTCTTGGTGAGCGGCGAGGAAAATGCGCCCGATATCTTAAGCGACGCAATTCAGACGATCGAAGATGCGGCTAAGCGTGATGCAGCAAGAGAGCTCTATCGCAAGATATTCTCGTCGTTCTAAGCTTAGTTCACTTCTATCTTGAAGAAGTGCCGTTTGCCGATCTTCAAGATCGCACCGTTTTTTGCTCCTGCCGCTGCCAAAGGGTCGGCGAACGGTTCGTCATTAAGCTTCACTCCGCCCTGGGCAATCAACCGTCGGGCTTCACTCTTGCTTTCCGTTACGCCGGCAAGCATTACCATATCTAATACAGAAGTCGCCTCAGAAATCCTGATTGTGGGAATTTCATCGGCGTGAATCTCTTTTTTAGAGAACGTATCTTCCCATGTTCTCTGAGCCTTCTGAGCTGCTTTCTCGCCACGGATCTTTTTAACAATTTCGAAAGCAGCGCGTGCCTTCGCGTTGCGCGGAGTATCGTTCATGATCTCCTCAACCTCTTGAAGCGGTATGCGGGTGCAGTTTACAAAGAGCACCCGAATCATCTCGTCCGGCTGGGCCATAATCTGCCCGTACATATCTTCCGTGGTAGCGGAAAGGAAAACCCCTGTGCCCCGGCTCTTTGACATAAGCTCGCCAGTCTTTGGATTCTCCATAAGATTCACGGTCACCACAAATTTCTCCTTGTCCTTCAACCGCTTCATGAGCGTCCGCCCGGCAAGCGCGTTAAACGTTTGATCCGTACCGCAAAGCTCGGCATCAACATCCATAGCAACACTGTCATAGCCTTGCATTAAAGGATAAAAAAATTCATGGAGGTGGATAGGCGCATTCTCCCTAAGACGCTTCTGAAACATATCACGCTCAATCATTTGTTGCACCGTGAAATTCGACGCAAGCTCCACGACATCCGCGAACGATAATTTGGAAAGCCAGTCGCCGTTATATTTGATACGGGCAGGGTTTCTCCAATCATGGAAATTAATGAGGGTCTTGATTTGGGAGATCCAGCCTTTTACGTTCTTCTTCACTTCTTCTTTGGTAAGCTGCTTCCGTGCCGAAGTGCGATCCGTCGGATCGCCGATGCGCGCGGTGAAATCTCCGACGAGCACAATCACTTCGTGACCGAGGGCGCGAAGCTCTTCCAAAAACATGTAGTTTTTAGCATGGCTCAAATGCAGCGAGTCAGAAGTAGGATCCGCGCCAATGTAGATACGAATCGGCTTTCCCGATCTCAAACGGTCGATAAATGCTTCTTTGGAAGGCAAAATAGTAGTAACTACCCCCCGATCCAAAATTTCACGAATATGCTTCTCGTCCGTAATAACCTTTGCCATAATCCCTGGATTTTAGCAGAAAAACTGATTTTTGTAAGCTTGCATCCACAGCCTATCCGCGCTTAAATTTTGGGTAGCACACTAAAGGAGACATATCATGACCGTTGCCGCGATTGCGGAAGTACGACAGCTTTCGGCCGAGGACTTTCCTAATTGTCTTAAGAAAGCAGTGGAGGGTGTACGGTTCTGGCCAAGCCCCCTTGAACTCAGTCGCCATGTCCTCGATGAAATGCATAACTATTATGGCGAACGGGTGAAGATCGGGCTCGAAGACGAGGCAAGACTTCTGGTCGGCCTCGCGCTCGGACGAAGCGAGAAGAGCGGAGAGGAGAATCCTAAAGTACCCTTTCTTCGTGAGCTTCAATCACTGCTCGACAAAAATCGCGCCCGGTATGTCGCCTCCTTACCTATGACCGATTTCAAGATATAGTTCAGCGGCTCATTCCTCGGAATGAGCCGCTTTGCTTATTCAAAGTTCCATTGTAGTATGGTGCGCAGTACGTTACGGAGGATATATGCAACTGGCAACGGAACTGTGTAAGCTTGAAGTACCCATGGCCTTGAGCAGACTCGGCTTGGCAGCAATGCGTAGGAAGTATGATGAGAAAGTCGATCTGGTGTTTGAAGGAAGCGCCCGTTTCCTAAAGGAGCACTACGGGCACCAACTCGCCATTCAGGCAGAACTCCAAAAACCGCTCACACCGAAACCCGAGGATGCCTTGATGGCGGCCATGTGGGAATTTGGTAAGCGCGTGCGCGAAGTAACGCAGCCAATTCCTCTCAAAGAACAAGTGCTCATGGAACATCTTCTGCTCTTGATCGACAGGGCGCTCGATGGAAGTTGGACGAGAGTAGATGCAGCAAACTGCATGCAGGTTATAACAGAGCTCGCGAAGCATCAGTTCTAAGCACTATGAAAAGCAGCGCCGCCGAGCCTGCCTGCCGGTAGGCAGGTCTGACTCGGCGGCGCTTTTGCTTTCGTATTATTTTTTCTGAGACGCTTCGTTCTTCTTCATCACACCGTCAATCAAACCGTACTTCATCGCTTCCTCCGCGCTCATGTAGAAATCGCGGTCGGTATCTTTTTCGATTTTACTGATTGGTTGTCCGGTAGCTTTGGATAGAATCTGGTTCAGCTGATCTTTGGTCTGAAGAATGTGTTTCGCGCCGATCTCGATATCCGTCGCCTGACCCTGAATACCACTCATCACCTGGTGCATCATGATCGTTGAGTTAGGCAAAGCGAATCTGCGGCCCTTCGTACCTGCGGCGAGGAGAACCGATCCCATCGACGCCGCCATACCAACGCAGATTGTGGAAACACTGGGACGCACATATTGCATGGCATCGTAAATCGCGAGCCCGGCCGGCACCGAACCGCCGGGTGTATTCAAATACACTCGGATTTCTTTCTTAGGATCTTCGTATTCGAGGAAGAGAAGCTGAGCGATCACATTGTTCGCCAACTGGTCGGTTACTTCACCACCCAAGAAGATGATGCGCTCTTTAAGGAGACGTGAGTAGATGTCGTATGCCCGTTCGCCAAACTGCGATTTTTCAATAACTGTCGGAATGAGAAAATCCATACTCGAGATTTTAGGTGGTAGGTTGTAGTGGCAGACGAGTCCACAAACCCCATACTACTGTATTAGCAATCTCAATGCAAGACTGCCAGTGGCGCTCGCTTGGTAATTTACCTTAAGAACCTAACCAAGAGCAGGGCAACGATGTTCGCTACCTTGATCATCGGGTTCACCGCCGGACCGGCAGTATCCTTGTACGGATCACCTACCGTGTCACCGGTAACCGCGGCTTTGTGCGCATCCGAGCCTTTGCCACCAAAGTGTCCGCCCTCTATATATTTCTTCGCGTTATCCCACGCCGCGCCACCCGCGGTCATCGAGAGCCCCACGAAGAGACCGGAAACGATCGTACCCATCAAGAATCCGCCGAGCGCCGCAGCTCCCAAGAGCATGCCAACCGCAATCGTAAGCACCACCGGCAAGAGCGCAGGCACAATCATCTGGCGGAGCGCTGCGCGTGTAACGATATCTACCGCCTTACCGTATTCCGGCTTCGCAGTTCCTTCCATCAAACCTTTGATTTCCCTAAACTGCCGGCGAATTTCCTCAACTACCGTCCCCGCGGCAATACCCACTGCTTTCATGGCGATAGAACCAAAGAGGTACGGTACTGACGCGCCGAGAAGCAAGCCAATGACAACTGCCGGATTCGAAAGTTCAAACACGGCTGTCCGCGCAAAATTCGCGAGCTCAGCAGTATAGCCTGCGAAAAGTACTACCGCGGCAAGTCCCGCCGAAGCAATGGCATAGCCTTTGGTAACGGCTTTGGTGGTATTACCCACAGCATCAAGAG
>CAZEJX010000030.1:0-10261 GCA_964512715.1 uncultured Candidatus Saccharibacteria bacterium | reverse complement strand
CAGGGCGCGTGTACGTATACGCAGCGCTGTCTCGATCCTTCGGCTTCGAACTACAACCAGACTGGCGCATGTACGTATACCCAAATCTGTCGCGATACCTCGGCTAACAATTACGGCCAACAGGGTGCGTGTACCTACACTCAGCGTTGCACGGATCCTTCCGCTACGAACTATAACCAGGTAGGTTCTTGCACCTATGCGCAGCGTTGTAATGATCCGTCTGCCACTAACTATGGCCAGGTGGGTTCCTGTACGTACCAACAGCGCTGTCTCGATCCGAACGCTTCGAACTACAACCAGATCGGTACGTGTTTCTATCCGCAACAGCGTTGCACCGATCCGAACGCTTCGAACTACAACCAGATCGGTACCTGTGTGTACCTTTCGCGCTGTAGCGACCCGAATGCATTGAACTACAATGGCTCCTTGCCGTGTCAGTATCCGGTGCAACAGTGTCAGGCGCCGACGGTAAATGTCTCGCAGGCGACCAATATCGGTTCTCAATCCGCAACCTTAAATGCCTTCATTGATCCGCATGGCCGCGCGACGTCCTACTGGTTCGTCTACGCGCCGACGGGAGGCAGCGGTGTGCAGACTCAGGGCCCGATCTATACCGCTCAGAACGTCTTCTCGAGCACGTATAGCTTGCAGTCGGATACGAATTATTCCTTCAACGTTGTCGCGCAGAATAGCTGCGGCACGACCTATGGTCAGAACGTGATGACCTTCCGTACCGCGCAGAGCGGCGGGGGAGGCACGGTAGTAGTGAATACGCCGCCGCGCGTGGTTACCACCATTACCGGTTCGGTAACGGGCGGTTCCTGCTTGGTACTTACGCCGTCCATTCAACCGGGCAATCCTTTGCCGGGACAGGAGTTCGTTTACTCTTTGACCTATCGCAATAATTGTCCGTTTGATTTGCGCAACGCTTCGCTTCGCACCTATCTGCCGAACGAAGTAAGCTTCTCGGCGACGAGTCAGCCATTCCTCACGCGCGATCTCAATGTCATCACCTACAGTCTCGGCACGGTGCCGATGAACTTCCAGAACACGATTCTCGTGAAGGGTGTGGTGAACTCCAATGTCTTGCCGGGAGCGAATCTGCTCTTCCGCTCGGATCTCTCGTTCTTGGATCAGAAGAGCCGCGTACAAACTGTCTCTGCCTCGCTTACTGCGGTTACCGCAGGTGCCGCGGCGGTAGGCAATGTTGATCAGGGCGTGGCTCTAAACGGCACTGCCTCGGTCTTCTCGAGCCTCTTTGGCTTCCTGACCTCCGGCTGGTTCTGGTTCCTCTTGTTCCTACTCCTCCTCGCGCTCTTTATCTTGTGGCTTGCCACGAGGAATCGCGAGTTGGTAGTAGCACACGAGTAAGCTTGATAGGTGTTTTATGGAAAGTGCTCCGCAAAAACGGCGCCCCCAGTGGGCGCCGTTTTGGTACGCCTTCAAATTTTCCTGAAACGCGCTACAATGCCTTGTATTATCTGTCATTCCGAGCATGTCGAGGAATCCTCTGATTCTGGAGAAGATCCTTCGACTTTGCTCAGGATGACCACTTTTTATGAAATACGATTTCAAAAAGCTAGAAAAGAAGTGGCAGAAGATTTGGGAAAAAGAAGGGGTATATACCGCCAAAAATACCGGTACGAAAAAGAAACAGTATATTCTCGTAGAGTTCCCATATCCCTCCGGCGAGGGATTGCACATGGGGCATTTGCGTCCGTATGTGGCAGGGGATGTGATGAGCCGTTTCTCGCGCATGCAAGGCTACGAAGTTATGTACCCCATGGGTTGGGATGCCTTCGGGTTGCCCGCCGAAAATTTTGCCATTAAACGCGGTATCCACCCGAAAATTACCACTGCGCGCAATATTAAAAACGCCAAAGCTCAAGTGAAGAGCTGGGGGATTAGCTTTGATTGGAGTCGCGAGGTGAATACTACTGACCCCGCTTATTACACATGGACGCAATGGATTTTCTTGCAGTTCTACAAAGCAGGCTTAGCCTATGAATCAGAAGGCCTCATTAATTGGTGCCCGAAAGATAAAACCGGTCTTGCGAATGAAGAAGTTATCGGCGGGCGGTGCGATCGTTGTGGAACTCTTGTAGAGCAAAAAGTGGTACGCCAATGGTACTTGAAGATCACCGCTTACGCGGAAAAACTCTTGGATGGCTTAAAGAAGCTCAACTGGCCGGAAGAAATCAAAGCGCAGCAGGAGCATTGGATTGGAAAAAGCGAAGGCGCGGAGATCGATTTTGAACTCACTCCATCTTTGCAATCTGGAGAAATAGTTTTTGCGTCTAATAATAAGGGCAAGCTGAAACGGATGCAGAAATTAGTGAAGGCTGCCGGGCTTTCTGTAGTTTTAAGAACTCCCGAAGAAGTAGGAATTAAAAATTTCGATGTTCAAGAAACTGGGGCGACGCTCGAAGCTAATGCAGAGAAGAAAGTCCGCGCTCTCTATAAAAAAACGAAACTTCCCATTCTTGCGGATGACAGTGGGTTCTTTATCAAGGGTGATCTTTTAGACCCCGTTAAAGTTAAGCGTAATGCCTTGAAAGGTTTGGATGAAAAAAAGCTGACTATTGAGGCGATTGGTAATACAATGCTCAAATATTATCAATCCATAGCGGATTCTTATGGCGGGTCGGTGGATGCGGAATGGCACAATAATTTGTGTTTGTTAACCCCCGATGGCAAGATTCGCCATTGTGAAGCCGTTCGACCGGTTACTTTGACGAATACTCCGTGCGGAAAGATGGATCCGTACTTGCCGCTCCGGCCGCTGTATATTTCGAAGGCGACTGGCAAGCATGTACTTCTCCAAAATGAGAAAGAAGAGCTTCTAGAATTAGAGCCGATTACCAATGCGCTGCGTGATTTGGTAAAACCTGCGATAAAAGTTTTCACGACTAGACCGGATACCTTATTCGGCGCGACCTACATGGTGCTGGCACCAGAGCACTCATTGATCGAGACCTTAAAGGGCCAAGTTCGAAATCGAGCTGAGGTGGAAACCTATGTAAAAAACTGCGTGAAGAAAACCGAAGAGGAGCGAACTCAGAACAAAGAAAAGACGGGTGTTGAGCTCAAAGGCATCAAAGCGATAAACCCTGCGACTCAGAAAGAGATTCCGGTATGGGTGGCGGATTATGTACTTTCCGGCTACGGTACTGGCGCGATTATGGCGGTGCCCGCGCACGATGAGCGCGATCAGGCTTTTGCGAAAAAGCATCATCTGCCTATTATTCCCGTAGTTCAGCCGGTTACGGGTACGCCGCATGGCGATGATTATGAGAAAGAATCTATTGTGGCTATCGTGCGCGATCCGAAGCATCAGAAAACATTGATGTTGAATTGGGGTCCGCGGAAAACGAATTATGGCGGTACGCTTTTTATCGGTGGCAGCGTAGACGATAAAGAAGATCTTTTGAAAGCGGCGCTCCGGGAAATTAAGGAAGAAACTGGCTATGTGGACTTGAAACTCATGGGGCAAACGGATGTGCCGGTGAATAATTATTTCTACAGCAACACCAAGGACCGTCACATTAAAGCGAAGATATGGGGATTCCTCTTCGATCTTCAAAGCGACAAGCAATCTGCGGTGCGTTTAGATGAGGGAGAGAAAAATAAATTCAACCTGGAATGGGTGGCTAACGACAAGGTGGCAGGAACTGTGGATGACGCGGGGCACAAACTCATCTACGACATGTTGCTCCAAAACGCGATTTATTCCGGTCGCGGTGTTTTGATGAATTCCGATACGTTTAATGGTCTCGGGACCGCAGAAGCGCGTACGTCCATTACGAAAGCATTTGGCAAAACCAAAATTCAGTATCATTTACGCGATTGGGTTTTTTCCCGCCAGCGCTATTGGGGTGAACCCATTCCTCTAGTGCATTGCATGAAGTGCGGTATTCAGCCAGTGCCGGAAAAAGACTTGCCGGTGAAGTTACCCTCGGTCAAAAAATACGAACCGACTGGTACTGGCGAATCGCCGCTCGCCGCAGTCAAGAATTGGGTTCAAACTAAATGTCCGAAGTGTAAGGGCCCCGCGAAGCGCGAGACGAACACTATGCCGCAATGGGCGGGAAGCTCCTGGTATTACCTGCGCTATACCGACCCTAAGAATAGAAAGCAGTTTGCTTCGGCAAAGCTTCTGAAGCGCTGGTTGCCGGTAGATATGTACTTTGGAGGCATGGAACACACCACGCTCCACTTGCTTTACTCGCGTTTTTGGCATTTGTTCTTGCACGATCAAAACCTTGTTCCGACTGCGGAGCCGTATGCGCGCAGAATTCCACACGGTATCATTCTGGGACCGGATGGAGAGAAGATGTCGAAGAGTCGTGGTAATGTGGTGAACCCCGACGAAGTCGTCGCGCGATTTGGCGCGGATACGCTCCGCATGTATGAAATGTTCCTGGGTCCACATGGCGCGACCGTAGGCTGGAGCGACGGGGGTATTGTAGGCATTGCGCGCTTTTTGGAGCGGGTATGGAAAGTATTTCAAACTCAACCCGTGAAGGCGAGTGATACAGCAGTGCTGCAGTCTCTCCATCGCACGATTAAAAAAGTAGGCGAAGATATTGAGGGCATTCGTTTCAATACCGCAATTTCCGCGCTCATGATTTTCTTGAATGAAACTGAAACCAAGCCGTGGGATAAGAACGTGCGGGAGAGTTTCGTAAAAATTATTGCTCCCTTCGCGCCGCATCTTGCGGAAGAATTGTGGTACACGGTATTGGGGGGCAAGAAGAGCGTTCATACTGCCGCTTGGCCGGCATTTGATCCGCGACTCGTGAAGACGCAAACGTTTACCTTGATTGTTCAGGTAAATGGCAAGATGCGGGCGAGCATAGAAGCTCCCGCCGACATCTCCGAGCATGATGCTCGTGCATTAGCGCTCTCCGATTCGCGTGTGCAAGAGCTCCTCGGCGGGAATGATCCGCGCCGCGTGATTTACGTCCCCGGACGGCTCATTAATATTGTTGTGTAAGCCGCAAAGGCCCCGAGAGGGGCCTTTGGTATAATCTATGTATGCATGCTCTCGTCGGAGTACTTCTCCTCGTCGTGGCTCTTGGTGCGGCCTATTTTATGTATCAGGCGGGACTCTTCCAGCCTGTGACGAATATCTTTAGTAATATCGCGACGGGTTATAGTCAAAGCTATAGCACATCCGCGCCCGGTGTTACCTCGCCCTACTATAAGAATGTGCGCATCGGTTTCGTGGCCCTCGCCCCCACCTCTACGGCTCCGAGCGAAGTGGATTTGGTAGCGCATCCGAAAACAGGAGGTTTCAATATCAGTGGCTGGGTGATTTCCACCGAATATGGACGCTTTAAGATTCCACCGGTTACGAATCTCTATTCGCCTTCGGTACCGAATCTGCCGCCGGAGAATATTTTTGTCCGTGATGGGGATCGTATCCGTGTTTACACCGGCGTGAGTCCCTTCGGTCGCAATGAGCGCATTACCCAAAGCGAGTATCGCATCTGGCTCGGAAATTTTCTGCCTGCTTCGCATGGCACCATTGTGTTGCGCGATCAGAATGGCTTAGAAGTGGATCGATACGTGTATTAGGTATCAGCACGAGCATGAGCATGAGCGGAGAGCAAATAGCAAGTGACGAATAGATTGTCATTCTGAGCGCCGCGAAGAATCTTCTCCTGTTACTATAAATATTATATACTATATTATATAATATTTTATACTCACTACTCACTAGAACCTCTTCTCATGGATCACGTTGCGATCATGAAAAAATCCTGGGGTTTGATTCCCAAGATTCTTTCAGGTGAAAAAGTAATCGAATCGCGTTGGTATCAAACTCGCCGGGCGCCGTGGGGTAAGATTGCGGCGGGAGATACGGTCTATTTTAAAAATTCCGGCGAGCCGGTTATGATGATGGCGCGAGTTTCTAAGGTGCTTTCGTTCGATGAACTCACACCGAAAAAAGTAAAGGCTCTTTTGAAACAATATGCCGCTGCGGACGGACTTTCTTTTAAAAGCCTGCCGAAATTCTACGAGCGATTCAAAAACAAAAGATACTGTCTGCTCATTTTTCTAGAAACCCCGCGCCTCATCAAGCCGTTTCAGATCGACAAACGTGGCTTTGGTCTCATGGCCGCCTGGCTTAGCGTAGGCACTATCCGGAAGGTGAAGATATAACGAGATTACTTCCGCTCAGCGAGTTTCACGGCGAGTTCAATTCTTTTTCCATTACGAAGTACGTCTAGTAAGATGGAGTCTCCGACATCCAGGGTTTCAAGAATGTCCTGAATCGTGCGCTCGCGGGTAATCTTGTTGCCGTCTATCGCGAGTACGATATCATGCTCCGCCACACCGGCTTCATACGCCGGTGAGCCCGGTACCACGCCTTTGTCTTTGGGTGATTCGCCCATGATGAGCGCCCCGTAATTCGTCGGGAGATTGGTCTTTTCCTGAAGATGATCGTCAATCACGACATAGCGCAGGCCGAGGAGCGGTCTTCGAATGCGTCCGTATTTTTTAAGATCGTAGAGATCGCGTTCGACGGTGTTGATGGGGATCGCAAAGCCGATGGAGTGGGCTCCCGCGACAATCGCCGCGTTGATGCCGATCACGAGACCTTGCATATTAACGAGCGGGCCGCCGGAATTGCCGGGATTAATGGCCGCGTCGGTTTGAATAAGTCCGCGCATTTCCGTGGCAGGCGCGCCGGGATCGGATTGGGCACTAATGGAGCGGGAGAGTCCGGAAACGATGCCGCGGGATACCGTATTTTTGAAAAGTCCCAGAGCGTTTCCAATTGCAATAACGTCTTCACCGAGTTCCAAGTTTGAGGCGTTGCCAAGCTTGAGGCAGGGGAGATGCTTCCCGTCTATTTTCAAGATTGCCACGTCGTTTAGCGGATCGCGGGTTAGGATTTCCGCGTTAAATTTTTTGCCGTCGTCGAGCACTACGGAATAGGAGGCGTTCACTTCACCCACCACGTGCTTGTTGGTAACGATGATACCGTCCGGGTTTACGATAAACCCCGAACCACCGCCTACCTGTACCAGACCGTGCGCGTCAATCAATTCGTCCGGGATCGCGAGGGTCTTGCCGTCCGCTTGTTTGGGCAAATCCGCCATCACTTCCGGAGTGAGACCGCGCTCGAAGTCTTCTAATTTTTCGGCAACAACAATGGTGACTACCGCGGGCATGATCCGTTTTATGATTTCTACCGCGCGATTTTTGCCGAGCATGGGCTAAGTATATCAATTTTCAGATAAAAAATCCGCCACCAATGATTTGGTGGCGGAACTCTTAGGCGATTGCGCGGAGTTTTTTGAGGTTGCGTTCTCCGAGCGCAATTGCCGCGGCGCGCTGGAAGCCGCTTTTTTTGAAATCTTCCGGCAGGCCTTCTACGAATTTCGCTGTCTCTGAATCAATTTCCATGAGGCGATTCAAAGCTTCCTCCACATCCCATTCATAGGAAGCGTCGAGGTAGCGTTCGATGATGATCATGAGCGCGAGAACCCGCATTTGCCTTTTCGGCCCGGTGAGTTCATGAAAGAGATCGGTGTCCAGGCTATCATTGAAGTGAATCAATGAGAGATCCGGAACTTGGAAGCAACTCTTTTTACGCTCCAGTAGGAAATCCAACGCTTTCTTCAGTGTGACTTTGCGGGGCTTCCGCTTATACGTGCGCTGTACGAGATCTTTTTCCGTTGTGATCGTGATCACGGACCCTCCTTAATTTATGAGCGGCAGGAAAGCGTCTACTATGAGTTTCGGTTCCAGAGGAAGTTTTGCGGCATGGCGAAGTTCCTCGGAGTTGCGCTGACCGGTTCCCAGGGCGAGCGCGAATTGGAGCGGTGTCTCATGGTAGCGCTCGAGATAGGTTTCATGGTTTGCAAGAAACATCGCAAGGTACGAATCGAAGTGCTTTACGGCGCATAGCCATTTCGCCCGTTCGGTTTTCTTTTCCATCCACTCGTAAACGAAGGAAGTCAGGAGGAGCGGGTGAAGCTCGGACGGATCGGCGAGAAACGTTGTGGTTTGCTCGTGGGGTCTCACGATCACGAGTTGGATGGCACCTGAGAGTTCAGGGTATACATGGCCTCCGCGCTTGAGTTCCTCGGTCAGCATTACCATCGCGCCATGAGTGGTTTCGTGGAATTCCTTCCTTTTGGTGCAGCGGTTGATATTGAGCACGATTTGAATCATTCGGCACCCCTTTCAATTTGCTAGGATATACCGTAATACTTTCGATGCTTAGTGTCAATGCAGGCTTACTTCAAAGAATTCCAGATAAGATCGAAGAGCAGTTTTTGGGTTTTCGCAAACGAAGGGTTCTCTACGATGAAGAGCATATTTTCAAAACGCGGGGATATAAAAAGCACCAAGTCGCCGCAAATGATTTCGGTAAACGGAAATTTGTACCGTGGCGGTAATAACTTTGATTCCCGGTTTTCGGCGAGATCTTTGGCGCGGATTTCCCGGGCATATTCCGAGTCGCAAATAAGCTGACGGCTTCTGATGCCGAGTTTGCGTTTCTTCTTGATAATCGCGTCGAGAATATATTTCTCTTTCACGAAATCAAGGAAATTTTCGCCTTGGGTGATAATGCAATATTCTTTTTCGCCTGAATCAAAAATTTTATCCCATACCTGCTTGAAGCCGGAGGTACCGTAGAGGAAGTACACCCGCGGATGGGAGGGCGGCGCATGCTTTTGACTCTCGAGAATGGGCACGTAGGACTCAAACTCCTTGAGGCGTTCCTCGATGGTTTTGAGGAGTTGTGCCGGCGGTACGGCAATATAGAGTGTCTTTTTGCGCCGCTCAGTTTGAAGGAGTGCGCCCGCAGCTAAGAGCTCATCAACGGTGTAGTAGGCAGTCGTTCGTTTTATATCGGATTTCTCAGCAAGCTGTTGGATAGTCGCTTCGCCGAGTTCCAAAGCGGCAAGATACACCTTGGCGGCTTTATCGGAAAGACCTATGTTTCGGAGGGCATGTACGATCGTCTCAGTCATACCTGAAGATTACAATATTTGCGCTTTTGGTCAATTTAGTTTGTCGAAAAATTCGTCGTCGGAAAATCTAGTATCCGACTCCTGCGCGCCATAAACTCATGGCAGTTACTTAAGAAGTCTGCCTACGCTCTCGGAGCTATGGCTCGACAAAGGAGGATATATGGTGTTGGCATGGTTGCTCCTCATGCACTTTGTGGGGGATTATCTCTTCCAGACTCAGTCCGAGGCGCTCGGTAAAGCGATGGGGGCATGGTACAACCGCGCGATTCTGAATCACTGTGTGACGTATACACTTTGTTTCGTGCCGGTCTTCGTCTTCTACCATATTAATCCCATCGGCATCGCGGCGATTTTCTTTTCGCACTGGTTTTTGGATCGGCGTTGGCCGGTCATCTGGTGGCGCGAACACATTACGCGCAATTCGAAAGAGAGCATCGCGCAGACGTTCTGGCTCACGATCGTGCTCGACCAGATCTTCCACTGCACTGTGCTTTTCGCGATCGCCGCAACCCATCTCAGCGCCCGGTAAGCCGGGCGCTGTTTTTTTGTTTCGTCGATTTTTCCTCACCTTCGCGAATCTTTTCACTCATGAAATGTGGCTTGCGCTTTAGGCGCAAGCCACGACACCATACATCTCTTTGCGTGACCACCAAGCCATATGAGGATGCGGCAGCTCGAGCGTCTCTCCGATCCGAAACCCATAGGGATTGGCATCGCTTTGAAGGTGAGCGTATGCTGCGAAGAAGATAGTTCCGTAGGAAGCGATAACGATTTGGATGTTTTGCTCCTCGTCAACTACCACAACCTCTTTGCAGCACGTATCCCTTTCTTCATCGAGGAACACGCAACCACCCATCATTGCTTGCACAACGTCCTTGCTTCGCACCGTGCTCTTGTAGTGCAGAGGTGAGCCTTCGGCTGCTCTCGTATAAAAAGTGTACATGCGTACCTCCTCGCTAGAGTCTAGCTTAAATAGTGGTCTCTGTGTAGCTGGGTCACGCTGCCGTCATAGGCACATCTTTCGCCAACACCATGTTCGAACCTCTCTTTTTGTATCCAAAGCGGTGGGGGTGAGATTCGAACTCACGAAACCCTTTCGGGTTTACCACATTTCGAGTGTGGCGCTTTCGACCACTCAGCCACCCCACCGCTTTGGATGCTTATCTTCTTCTCGCTTTAGCTCACACGTTGCGAGCCGAGTTTGACTCGGCGAGTCGAAGTGTGGACCGTACCGGATTCGAACCGGTTTCCTCTTCCATGCCATA
>CAZEJX010000029.1:8713-10895 GCA_964512715.1 uncultured Candidatus Saccharibacteria bacterium | reverse complement strand
GGGGGGTGGAGGGGGGGGGGGGGGGGGGGGGGGGTGGGGGCGGCGGAAATTCGGGATATGCAACCGTCGTCCTCGAAGGCCGGGCTTATCCAAAGAGTCTCATTGTCATTATTCTCGACAATGATACCCAGACTTCCATAACTGCCGATGACACTGCCGCGTTCAAAACGCAGATCAGCACACCTCTCGGCATCCATACCTTCCAGGTCTATTCGAGCGACGCCAAAGGTCAGCGCTCGCTCACCTATTCATTTACGGTGAATGTTACTGCGGGAGTAAGCCAGGCGATCTCCGGCATCTTTATCGCACCGACCATCACGCTTGATAAAAATGAAGTAAAAAAAGGCGACACGTTGAATATCGTCGGGCAGACCGCTCCCTCAAGCACCGTGAACGTCTTCATTAATTCGGAAGTAGAACTCGTAAAAACAGTTCCCGTCGCTAAAGATGGAACCTATTTCCTGGCGCTTAACACTTCGCCTTTGGAGTATGGTGACCACAGCGCTAAAAGCCAATCTCAAAAAGCCAATGTTCTTTCGGCGTTTTCCCAAGTAATAAGCTTCGTCGTAGGTTCGCGTAATATTTCCCGCTCCTTGCCGGGAGATCTCAATAAAGACGGCAGGGTAAATATCGTGGATTTTAGCATCCTTTTTTTCTGGTGGAATCAGACCACGATAGGAGCCCTGAATACCGCTGACGTAAACCATGACGGCAAAGTGAATCTCATCGACCTCAGCGTCCTCTTCTATAACTGGACTGGATAATTATGACTACTTTTTCCTTAGAGAATGAAAACGGCGTGATTGCCGTGAAGATAACGGCGAATGAACCCGTGAACGCTTGGCAAGGCAAAATTAACTTTCAGGGGCTCGTGCCCATAAGTGTAGACAGCGCAGATAGCGTAGCAAGTCTGTGGCAAACCCCACCGCGTATTGAAGATGGAGCGATCATCTTCGCCGGAGGCAAAATGGGCGGTTTTGAGGGTTCGGGAGTTCTTTTTCGCTTTAGCGCGAGGGGCTCTGGCAGCATCGCTTTCGATCCACAAACAGCGGCATATCTAAACGATGGCAAGGGAACGCCAGCCCAAGCTTCACTCACGAGTCTCACATTTGAGGGCAGTGGACAAGCCCAAGGAGTAGACACTATTCCACCGGATCCTTTCACGCCCGCGTTATATGTTTCGAAGGATCTATTTCAGGGCCAGCCGGTTGTTATTTTTTCCGCGACGGACGGGCAATCCGGTATTGCTGGCTATGAAATCCGTGAAATTACTACTCATGGCGAAGGAGCCTGGCATATTGCCCAAAGCCCCTATCTCGTAAACCCCGATGTTCGGCGGATTGATATCCGCGCCATCGATAATGCGGATAATATGCGCGTGGAAAGCATTCGGACCGCGCCGCTTATTCCCCATTTCGCCCTCGGAATTCTGTTTTTGGTAGCACTTCTTATTTCTGGTGCGATTCTTTTCTTAAAGAAAAGAAAGATATAAAAAGTTGAGAGAAAGCCAATCCTTATTTCCAGAGTTTTAACGATCCGGTTAATTCCTTTAGTTCCTCCTTAGGGCCAAACATCCCAACTCCCAAAATATCCATTTCAGCTGCTGGAATAGAGCTCAGTTTAGCCGCCAACTCTTCATCATCAATCATGTCAATCATTTCTTGCACGTACACAATCCAAGAGAGCTGAGTGCCTCGGAGTTTCGATGCCAAACCCCTGAGTTCCTCCTTCGATGCTTTCAATGCCACGATGGGAAATTGAGAATTTCTAGGGAAAGTTAATCCATCTTCAGACAGAAAGAAATCTCCGGTATCAAATGGGCCAGACATTTTGTTCCCAAGATAGGCTGTAATATGACCAACGGTGTTCGTGAGCTCCCAAGAAGCCAGGTCTTCTCGCAGTGCAATCGTCATTTTTCTTGAAAAATCTTGCATGGTAACTTAGAGACCATCTCGCGGTGCCCAGGGAGGGAGTCGAACCCTCATGAGATTGCTCTCGAAGGATTTTGAGTCCTTTGCGTCTGCCATTCCGCCACCTGGGCATGCTAATACCCAGGAAGTATAGAGAAAATAAAGAAAATTTCAAGGAAAGTTAAAATACTGTACAATCTTTTGTTTGCCTGGAGTAGATGAATAACCGTACTTAGGTGTAAAAATGGTAAACTGATTTTGCAGAAGCATAT
>CAZEJX010000029.1:0-8703 GCA_964512715.1 uncultured Candidatus Saccharibacteria bacterium | reverse complement strand
AAAAAGCGGAGATTTGGATACCCCGACGAACCGGGAAAAAGAGGGTTTTTCCAGTGTGTTTAGATATGAGCGTTGGTGGGCACGTAGAAAGTGGAGAAACCTACGAGCAAGCTTTTAGGAGAGAAACAGAAGAGGAGCTCAGTATAGATATTGATAAAGTGAGATATCGATTTTTAGGACATCTTAATCCTCATAATCATGATATCTCCGCGTTTATGAATGTTTATGAGATCGAAATGGATCAAACTCCGAATTACAATAAAGAAGATTTTATTGAGTATTTTTGGCTAACGCCGCAAGCTCTTCTTGATAAGCTGAAGGGAGGGGATACATCCAAAGATGATCTGCCTAAATTGATTCATAAGTTTTACAGCTCCGAATTGCGATAAAGCTCTAAAAACTGTACAATTTATTCAACAATGGCTCGAGTTATAGCAATCTGTAACGCAAAAGGCGGAGTAGGGAAAACAACCACCGCCGTAAATTTAGGCGCGTATTTAGCAGTGCAGAGCAAACGTGTTCTTTTGGTGGATTTTGACCCGCAGGGGAATGCAAGCTCAGCGCTTGGCTACAACCCCTTGGGGGTTGAATTCAGCGTCTATCACGGCATCTTGGGCGAAAAGGCACCCGCAGACCTCATTAAGCCTTCCATCATCTATAATTTTCACCTAGTGCCTTCCGCCCCGCACCTCGCCGGCGCCTTGGTGGAATTGGTTAATCTAGAAAACCGCGAGTACCGCCTACGCAATTTTTTGCACCATGTCCGCCACGAATACGATTACATTATTATTGATCTCTCGCCATCCCTTACTCTTCTTACCATAAACGCGCTCATGGCTGCGGATGAAGTAATCGTTCCGGTGCAAGCTGAGTATTACAGCCTAGAAGGCTTGGGCCAGCTTTTGCAAACCATTGAACTCCTGCAAAACAATCTGGAGCATCCGATTAAGATTTCCGGCGCGGTCTTAACTATGACGAATCCGGAAGAAAAATTATCCCGCGAAGTTTCGGAGAATCTGCGCCAGCATTTTCCGCACTATGTTTTCAAAACTGAGGTTCCACGCTCAGTGCCATTAGCCGAAGCCCCGAGTTTTGCGCGACCGGTGCTCCTGCACCGTCCGGACTCCCCGGGTGCTAAGGCGTACGAGGAGTTGGCACGTGAAATTATCAGCCAAGAACTCCAGAACAGCATGGCTAACGCGGAGCGTGTGAGCGCTGATTTTGGAAACTTTAATATATGAGCTTAGGCAAAGGATTAGAATCATTAATACCCCCGCAAAAGCCCTCCGGACAAGCAGGGCAAACCTCCAACACGGGAAATCAAAGTCAGCAGAATCAGCCCCCTACGACGCTACCCGTAGAACCCGAAGAAAAATTTCTACCCGCCAAAGAGGAGGAAAAAGAGTTACCTGCGCCCGCCAAAGAAGAGCTTTTGGAAGCGCCTATCAAAGAACCTATTCGGGAAGAGAGAGCGCTTCCTCTCGATTTTAGTCGAAGCCAAAGCAATGATGAGGCTAAGAAAGGAGAAGCGATCTTCTACCTCGAAGTCTCCAAAATAAAGCCCAATGAGAACCAGCCACGTAAGCATTTTGACGAGGAAGCCATCAAAGACCTTGCCGCTTCCATTCGCGAATTTGGGATACTGCAGCCGATTGTGGTTAGCAAGCACGAGCGAGAGGTACCGCAGGGCACGGAAGTGGATTATGAGCTTATTGCCGGTGAGCGAAGACTCATGGCCGCAAAATCTCTGGGTATGGAAAGAATCCCGGCTATTATTCGGCGAGTAGACATAAAGCGTGAGAGTTTGGAGCTCGCCATTATCGAAAACCTCCAGCGGGAGAATCTTTCCCCGATTGAGATGGCACGCGCGTTCGCCCGGCTCGCGGATGAATTTCGCCTTACTCAGCGCGAAATTGCCGCTCGTTTGGGGAAGAGCCGCGAAACCGTAGCGAACACGCTCCGTCTTTTGGAGCTGCCCACCTATATTCAAGATGCGATTGCTAAAGGAGAAATCTCAGAAAGCCATGGCTTGTTCCTCTTGGGGGTTGATAATCCCATGCTCCAAGAGCAGCTCTTTCATGAATTACAGAACAATAAACTCACCGTTCGGGAGCTTCGGGAACGCGCCAAGCGTTTAAAGCCGGTGAAAACAATCCCACTCGAAGTCGAATTCAAGATAAGCCCGGAAGTAAAGATGATCGAGGAAAAGCTTGCTTCCGAACTCGGTGCCCCAGTCTCTATCCAGCAAAAAGGGGAGAGCGGTAAGATTATGATCAACTTTTTTTCGAAAGAGGAGTTGTCGCAAATCGTGGAACGGATGAGCAAGCCGGAGGAATAATATCCGCTATCAGGCGAGAATATTACGGGAATTGGAGTTTAGAGACTGCACCCCCTTGGAGCACATAGAGCTCATTATTGTCCGGGAGATAGGCAAAGGCCGTGCCAGTTGCCACCGTATTTCTATTTTGAAGAGTAGCATCGCCGAGATCAATAAACACTGCCCGATCACTATAGAAAAGGAAGAGATGATTTTTATCTTCGTACCATGCGGTACGAAGCGCGGTGGAGGTGTCAGGAATAGCGAGAAAGGTATAACTCGAAGTATTTTTTTGAGAGAGAATTTCCACACCACTATTCGTAAGCAGAGCAATGGCGCTCTTATCCGGCGCTACCGCGAATGATACGACATTATTCTCGAGCCGGGCGCGAGTACCTTGATCCAGGGAAAGGGAATACAGTGCATGATCGTCTTGAAGAAGAATCGCTGTGTTCCGCGAAAGAAGCTCGATTTGTATAGCCTTACCGGCCACCTGATCAATATCAGGCAAGAGTGTATCGGAGGGAATGTCGTAAAGCGATAGGGTAGAGCGCTTAGTCACCGGGTCAAATGCCGTCCATAAAATACGAGAAGGGTCAGATGTCACTTTACCGATCTTTGCAGTATCAGCAAGGAGAGTCACTTTGCCGGTAACGGTATTTGCGAGTACGAGACTTGAAGAAGACTGAATACTAAAAAGAGTATCGCTTTGAGAAATAAATTGAGGAAGCGATGTTGCGCTCCTCAGGGCCGCAGTAAATCGAGGGAAGGTACGGTTGATATTAGTAGAAGTTGCCGATCCCTGGGTGGCAATGAAAAAGGAGCTATCTTTAAGCAATTTTGTGATCAGAACCCGGCCGTCATCAGAGGCAGCAAGAATCATATCGCCGGGGATAGGGGTAGCATGAAAAAGAACAGTGTGATTCGGAAGGAGGAGTGCGATATCGCTCTGCCCAAGAGGCAGGAAAGCACTCACTGGCCCCGAAGTGGCTTCCTCAGCTGTCTTTGGAACGAGCACAATATGCGCGCGGGAGCTTACGTACGATTGCGCAACCGGGACCTCTGCCGTCCAGGGGATATATCCCTCCTTAGCAAGGCTAATGCGGTAGGACCCCGGGAAAAGATTATTAACAAGCGTTCCCCGTTCGAATATGCGGGCAATTTGTCGCACTGGCTTGTCATCAAGAGTCACTGCGGCATCAGAGGGGATAGGTTTTACATAAATTGCCCCTATTTTCCCGATAGCAAGAGGATTGAGCTTAACCCGCCAACCTTGCGCGTAGAGGATGCTCGTGGCTCCCAGGAAGGCAAAAACCACGATAAGCAAATAGAGGATACCTTGACGGGTACGCTTCGTCATAGGGCAGATTATACGCCGGAGGGACCCAATCTGCCAGATGTGCACAGGGCTTCATGTCTTCTTCAAAAAAAGTGCTATAGTATAAATGTCTCGCTCAGAAATCTCTGATCAAACATTATTATCAGGGAGGACGATATGCTTGTGAGCCCTTGGGTTCACACTGAGTCCACCCACTTGGCATATCTTTAGCCAGGGATTTCGGGCGATGACACGCAACTTAACCTCCGGATACTTTTGGAGAACGCTCTTCTCTAAAAGTATCCGGAGGTTTTTTGTTTATATATTTTTTAAGACAGCGTATCGAAAGCGTTTGTACTGATCCTTCTTAAATTCGATCTGCCATCGATATCGTTGCGCGATAGCGGTAATAGCTTTCTTCTGTGGCGGATCAAACTCAAAGATAAGTTCGCCCTTCGGCTTCAGGTTATGTTTCGCTTGCCGAAGAAGAGTCCGAATGAATCTTAAGCCGTCTTTTCCAGCAAAAAGCGCCGTGCGCGGTTCTTGTTTCAAAACCGATTGAGCGACATGGCGTCCCTCAGTCGGAATATACGGGGGATTAGCTAGAATGAAATCGTACTTGCGCTCATCGATATTTTTTAAAACATCAGATGTAAAGAATCGCGCTCGCCGCACCAGAAGTTTGTTCGAGCGCAAGCTTTTCTTGATACCCGCAACATAGCGCGGTTCGATATCCGCAAAGTCTACACGCACCCGCGGGGCATGTTTTAAAACCGCGAGTCCGATGCACCCTGACCCGCAAAAAAGATCCAGAACTTTTATATTCTTTCGGATTTCTTTCTTGTCATCCTGAGCTTCGCGAAGGATCTTCTGGAGTACTCTTTCCACCCAAAACTCTGTCTCCGGCCGGGGGATAAGCGGCCGCGCGGTCAAATCAACTTTCACGCCTAAAAAATTTGCCCAACCGATTACGTAGTCAATGTGTTCACCACGGCGAAGTCGTTCAAGGTCTCGTGAGAAAGCAGGCGTTTCCCGATTGCCATGTTTTTCATCTCGCAGCCATTTGACATCTCTATTCATGAATTCAGTACTTTCTTGCCTTGTCGGGCCGCCGGGAATCGAACCCGGTCTAAACGCACCCCATGCGCTCGTACTACCGGTATACTACGGCCCGAAAACGGATACAGTTTACAAAAAATAAGACGATATCGCAAATAAAAAACGGCACCTTAAGAGGTAGCCGCTTTTCGTTCGGCGAGAAGAGTGCGAGCTTTCGATCCGCGCATCCTTTTGAAAAGATGTCCGCAGATATATCGCACCGCTCGTTCATGACCAGGGTGAGGCTTTACGAGAAACGTGAATGGCCCCACCTCTTCTTTATCGGCCGCGATCGCACTGAAGATGCGCTCAACGTCGCCTTTCGAAAAATGAGAAGTACTAAAAACCCAATTATCGGGAACATTCGCCAATTTCAGTCCCATCACCACCCTCCTCAAGAAGAATATGCTATTTATATGATATAACAGTTCAAATGCTATGTCAACTAGAAGGGAATGCCTTTGCTTCTTCGATAATCAAGTTAAAAACGGCATCTTCTTTTAAGCGCCCAATGCGTTCCAAATAATCTTCTTCGGATCGTATATCCGTGAATATGGGGTTAATGGCGTCCAGGATCCGGTCAAAGGCTGGAAGGGGTCCGCTAGGGTTGGTCTCCTCGGCATATTTTTTGAACGCCGATAACTGATGCCGGATCTCCAATAGGATTTGGAGTTGCACAGGATGTTTCTCCAGTATCGCGCGTGTCTTTTTGAACTCTTCAGAGTTCTTCCCGCGCGATAAGCGAAAACGAAGCAAGAGTTCGGCCAATTCATTCATCGTCTTCTGATCGGCGCCTACGACAACTCGAGGGATCGCCGTTTTCTCACCGCGCTCCGTCTGAGAGCGGAAATATTTAATCGTGGAAAGCTCTCCGGAATCTATAGATTTCTTTATTTGAGAAAGCTTTTTCTGAATCTCATCGAGACTTTTTGTGACATCGATTGCCAAGGCCAAGTGTGATAGGGTGCCTTCGGCGTCAAACTCCAAGATGCTGTCAATCTTATTTATGTAATCGTCGTACTTCGAAGGAATAATTACTTCCGCGCTCTCTCCAAGCCAATTGCTTTCTTCAATCTGATTATTCACCATCGCCTCGAAAAGTTTGCCACGTTTGGACCAGACTTCGGCTTCAGGATTTGCTTTCGCATCTTTTTCAAAAAGATCTTCGAGTCGCAATACTTCTTTTTTGTCCCTTTCGATCATGCGAGGATCATAAAGCCCTTCAAATTCTTCTAATTGAATTCGATGTTCCTCGATGTCAGGAAGCAAAAGAGGAGAAAGACGCTCTTCGGCTTCGGAGAGCTCTGATCCACCGCGTTCCATCAATTGTCGTTCCGGATTCCAAATAGTCATCGGTCCAGTATAACAAAAACTGCCGCTCAGATATGATCTAGGCGGCAGTTTCTACAGTTTTCTTGGTTTTCGAAACGGGGGTCTTCGCGAGTTTGCGCATGCACTGGGTGCAGACTCGGACACGCTCGCCTTTAACACGAGCCCACTGCAGATTAGGGTACTTGCGGGACCAATTTACCGGATTGTAGTGACCGCGCAAAAGCTTCCGTTTGCCCTGCATCTGGGAGCCTTTGCCGCACATTGCACACTGTCTCATAGGGAAACATTATAGCGCCTTTAGCCAGATTTTGCAACTCGTAATCGCTTTACCTTCTGTTTCGCTGCTTTAGGCAAGTGAATCGTGAGAATTCCATTGCGGAAATGCACCTCAGCGGCTTCCGGGTCCACTTCCTGGGGGAGGATGATTGAACGCGAGAATCTGCCCCAGTAGCACTCCTGGTGGAGATAATCGTCTTTACGAACCTCTTTCTCACGGCGGCGTTCGCCTTTGATGGAGATCGAATCCGGGGTAGCAAGAATGTCTAATTCATCAGGGTTCACACCGGCGACCGCGGACTCCACCACAATCTCAGTCGGTGTTTGGTAAACATCCACCGTAAGCCAGCCTTCGGACTCGCTTTTCGGGTCATCATGGAACACCGGGCGTGCGGGTTTTGGTACCGAGCGCAGGGTAGAAGTACGAGCAAGCTCCGCCTCAATATCACCGCCTTCGTTGATGGGCGAGTCAATATCGTGCATCGGATCGCGATAGTCCATATCCATGGGTACAGTATAACATAGAAGAATTTAGAATGTAGGATTTAGTATTTAGGAAGATATAAAATCCTAAATTCTATATTCTAAATCCTAAATTCTTCTTGTTTTCAGTTTTTCGAAATCGGCTAAGACAAAGAACGCGATAATGACGAGAAAGATAACCGAAAAACCTTTCTCGCCAAAACCCAGAACCAGGTAGTTAAACGTGCCGTGTACTACCGTGGCCATGAGAAAGCCGTAAATAAGATGAGAGGACGATCTGAATTTGCTAATGCCGAGTGCCCAGTAGTAACCGAAAATTCCAGAAGAAAGCGTATGGAGCAGTGTGGCGCCAACGAAGCGGAAGGTAATGATGTGAAAACTCTCTGGCAAGAAGACAGAGCTCATGGGGATGCCAAGTAAGACACCAATATTTTCCACAGTAGCGAAGCCCAAAGCCGCGATTACGGTATAAAGCATGGCATCCAGAGGCTCGTTAAAGGCTGGACTCTTATGGATCGCCGCATAGGCAGCCCAAAACTTAGCAAGCTCTTCTATTGCTGCAAATGCATAAAGCCAAAGGAGTGAGAATTGCGCGATGCCAAAGGTATCAAATACCTCTCGAAGGCCAAGTTGAGCTCCTAGGGCAAGAAAGGCGAATGCCGCGCCATCTACAAACGTGAGCGCAATGAGCCGCTTAGGCTCTGGGTGGACTTCTTCTTGGAGATAAAACGAAAGCCAGGCGAAGCTGGGAATCATTCCAAGTACAATTCCTACGATTGGCATCTAAAAATTATACTCAATCTTGTCGTCTAATTACTACCACTTGCGAATCATGAGAAGAGCAGGAGCGTCTGTGGGAAGAATATTCTGTTTCCGGAATTCTTGATAGAGCGTCTCAGTCACGAAGGGGATGAAAGGATGGAGAAAAGCGAGCGATTCGATAAGAATTGTCTGAAGCATCGCGTAAGCCGCAACCGCATCATCGCTGTCTTTGGCCTGGAGTCGAGGCTTCACGGCTTCAATGATTTTATCGGCAAAAGTATGCCAGAAATAATGATAAGCAAGATCTGCCGCCAAATGAAAATCGTAGTTTTCAATGTGTTTCGCAATATCCGCCTTAACCGCGAGGCATTCGTCGATTAGTTTTTTGTCGTCATCCGTCATCCTGAGCGATAGCGAAGGATCTTCTCCTTTGTCTTTCGCCGGCCTATTCATGAGCACAAACCGTGCCACGTTCCAGATTTTCGTTGAGAAGTTGCGATAGCCACGCACGCGATCTTCCGAGAGCTTTACATCGTTACCACCCGCGGCGCCAATCACGAGCGAAAGTCGGGTAGCATCCGCGCCATACTTAGAAATCATATCGAGGGGGTCAATGATATTATCGAGCGATTTGGACATCTTACGGCCCTTGTCATCACGCACGAGACCGTGAAGGTAGACCGTATGAAAGGGGATATCTTCGAGAAGGAATCCAGTCATAAGAACCATGCGCGCCACCCAGAAGAAGAGAATATCGTAGCCAGTTTCGAGAACGGCAGTCGGATGATAGAGCTCGAGATCACGAGTTTCTTGAGGCCACCCTAAAGTAGAGAATGTCCAAAGCCCCGAGGAGAACCATGTGTCAAGCGTATCCGAATCTTGTTCCCATCCTTCGCCCTCCGGCGCTTCCACTCCAACGTATAGTTCCTCGCCGCTCGTCCGGTACCAAACCGGAATTCTATGTCCATACCAAATTTGCCGGGAAATACACCAGTCACGCAAATTATCGATCCAATGGAAATAGATCTTTTCGAATCGTTCCGGCAAGATTTTAATTTTGCCGCTCTCTACGTCCTCGCGCATCAAGCTTTTCAAATTAATCCACGGTTTAAATTCT
>CAZEJX010000028.1:0-10994 GCA_964512715.1 uncultured Candidatus Saccharibacteria bacterium | reverse complement strand
TGCATGTTTGAACCCATGAGGGCGCGGTTCGCGTCATCGTGCTGCAAAAACGGAACCAACGAGGTCGCGACGGACACAAACTGGTGCGGCGCTACCTCTATATATTCCACATCCATGACGCGGCAGGTGCCCGGGTTGCCTTTGACGCGAGCTTCAAGCGCATCGCCCTGGAGCTTGCATTTCTAATCGCGCGGGGTGGCGCCGTGGACAATGGTGTACTTTTCTTCTTCAAGCGCGTTCATCCAAACGATATCTTCCGTTACCACACCCTTCGTGACTTTGGCATACGGGGTTTCCAGGAAACCGAAATCGTTTACCCGCGCGAAATTCGCGAGGTAGTTAATGAGACCAATGTTCGAACCTTCCGGGGTTTCAATCGGACAGATGCGGCCGTAGTGGGAGCGATGCACGTCGCGCACTTCAAAGGAGGCGCGTTCGCGGGTAAGACCGCCGGGACCCAGAGCAGAGAGACGGCGCTTGTGCTCCAATTCCGCCAAGGGATTTACCTGGTCCATGAACTGTGAGAGCTGAGAGGATGCGAAGAATTCCTTAATGACCGCAGTGATCGGGCGGAAGTTGATAAGCTGGGCCGGTACCAGGGAATCGCGATCTAAGGTAGACATGCGGTCCTGCACGATGCGGCGCAAACGTGCCACGCCGACGCGTAAACGCCCTTCAAGCAATTCACCTACCGCCTTCACGCGGCGGTTACCCAAGTGATCGATATCGTCCGCTTGGGCGGAAGCCGTATTATTCAAATGGATAATTTCTTTTACGATACCGGTGATATCCTCCCGATCCAAAAGAAGAGAATTCTTTTTCTGATCGAAGGAGAGGCGCTGGTTAAACTTGAAGCGGCCGACGATCGAGAGATCGTAGCGGTCGAAGCGCTGGAAGTAGCCGTCAATTAATGACTTTGCGGTTTCCGCAGTCGCCGGATCGCCCGGGCGCAAACGCCGATAGATTTCGAGGTAGGACTCCGACGCATCACGAGCGATGTCTTTCTTAAGGGTCGCCTGAAGCGCGCCTGCTTCGCCCATATCCACATCACGGAAGAGCGCGCCGAACTCCTCGTCCATCACCCCGAATACGCGCAAAAGATCCGTCACCGGAACTTTGCGGTGGCGGTCAATCTTCACGTGGATGGAGCCGTCTACATCGGTCTCAAACTCGAGCCAGGAACCGCGATTCGGAATAACTTTCGCACCGAAAAGTTTCTTGCCGTGCCAGACGCTATTCGTAAAATACACCCCGGCGGAACGTACGAGCTGGGAAACCACTACGCGCTCGACGCCGTTAATAATGAACGTACCGCGATCGGTCATGAGAGGAAAATCGCCGAAGTAGATCTCCTGCGTTTCCTTATAGTTCGTCTTCTTGTTCTTCAATGTTACGGAAATATGGAGCGGAGCTTCGTAGGTCGCGTCTTTGTAGCGCGCCATGGCTTCATCGAACTTCGGCTCGCCGAAGGTGTAATCATCGAACGTAAGTTCGAGCTCTTTGCCGGTGTGATCCATAATCGGCGAAACTTCCTTGAGAAGGTTCTTTAAACCTTCTTTCATGAACCAGGCGTAGCTCTTGAGCTGCATCTCGTTCAAGTTGCCGACGGAGGTGAGTGCTTTGAATTTTGAAAAATCTTTTACCGGGAGCTTATTCGACATAGGTGAATATTGGGTGTGAGGTTAATATGAAATTTGTATGAAATACGAGAAAATAAAAATAGAAAGACCGGCACTCTATTCTTCTTCTAAAGTGTCGGTTTAAACAGATATTTCGTGCGGTTCGCCTCGTGTTCGCTCAAGGTTTTGGAGAAAATAGTGGTTTTCGTCACGGGGTCGGTGAGGTAATACCAGTAGGGACTTTCTACAGGCGAAAGCGCCGCTTGAAGCGCGCTAATTCCCGGGTTTCCTATAGGGCCCGGAGGTAACTCTTGATGCAGGTAGGTATTATAGGGCGAGGAAATTTTAGTGTCAAGCTCGGTTACAGGGTAGCAGTCCTTGTCTGGATGCTGAATCCGCTTCGCATAGCAAACGCTTGCATCCACCTGAAGCGGCATCCCCTCTTTGATCCGCTTCAAGAGTATGCCGGCGACAATTTGGCGATCGTGCGGATCGGGAACTTCTTTTTCCAAAATCGAAGCTAAAACCAAATCCTCTTTCGCCTTTTTCTGATCACTCGGCAGGAGCGGCGTCATTTTTTTCTCAAAGTTATCAGAAAACTTTTGGAGCACATCCGTTGTCGTGGAATTGAGGTAAAACCGATACGTGTCGGGGAAAAGATACCCTTCAAGTTTCTTTCCTTTCGCCTCTTTAGTGAACTCGCCCTGCGGCAGGACTCCTGCGGCCCCCAGCAGTTCATCAATGTCGTACATATTAGATCCTTCCGGAATCGTCACCTGTGCCTCGCGGGTAATACCCGCCACGAGCTGGCCGATAATCGATTGCGTAGACATGGAAGGCGAGATTGGGTAGAGCCCGGGCTTCAAATGGCGCGCCGCGCCGATCGAAAGCGCGTATCCTTCTGCCACAATTTTGTGACGGATGAGACCATGAGCATCCAGATCATTCACAACCTCACGGAAACCCTCGCCTTGCTTTACCTCAAACGCAATTGTCGTAGCATTTCCGCGAGCAACTGGCCGTAAGGCGGCGAATACTCCTGCTGTAAACAAAAAAATAACGCCGATCGCTATCGTCCACCACCAGGTTTCGAACCAGGTTTTCGGATATGCTTCTAACTCAGAGCTTTTAAAGTAGATTTGCCGCATTACGTATAGTATTTATTTCTTCCGCATGCCGTTCACTAAGCCCAAGAGGACAAAATTCGCGAGCAAGCTCGAGCCACCGTAGGAAAGGAACGGAAACGTGACGCCAACCACGGGGAAAATACCCGTTGCGGAGCCGGCATTTACCAAAAATTGCACGCTAAAGGTAATCGCGACACCCAGCGCGACCAGGTGCTCAAAGTTAGAGTTTTGCGCCGCGCCGATTTTTAATATTTCGAAGAGCATGATAATGAATGCCGCAAGCACTGCGAGCGCACCTATCGCCCCCCACTCTTCCGTGAGCGCCGCGAAAATAAAATCGGTTCCTGGCTCGGTCAAATAACCAAGTTCGGTCTGTGTTCCCTGTCGCCAGCCCTTTCCCCAAAAACCCGCCGAACCGATCGCGATTTTGGATTGAATCGTGGAGTAGTTAATGCCTAGAGCGTTTCGCTCCGGATAAAAGACGCCGGCAATACGCTCTTTTTGATAGGGCTTCAAGAACCAGTGCCAGCCTACCAGTCCACCAATCGCAAGAATAACTACCGCGGCGATGAGCAACATACGCGGTAAACCGGAAACGAGGAGATACCCAAACCAGATTGAAAAAAGAATCGAGGCGGACCCCAAGTCCGGCTGGAGAAGCGTAAGTCCGGCGGGGATGGCGAAGATCACGAGCGAGGCGAGGATATGACGCGCCTGGCCAATCTCAGCGTGACGGCGACTGAAATATCCGGCGAGCGTGAGAATTAAAGCAATCTTCGCAAGCTCGACTGGCTGGAATTGGACGGGACCGACCACAATCCAGCTGCGGGTATTGCGGATAACCGGGGCTTTAAGATAGGTAACGACCAATAATCCGATTGCGAGAATATAGATGGTCCACACAAACCAGCGCGCGCGCAAAATCCCCGACCAGTCGCGGATGCTGAGGAGGAAGATGATAAACGCGCCAATGCCCGTCCACGCCAGTTGGTACAAAAAAAGATGTGTGGAAATCGCGGAAAGCGTAATGAGGCTGGCAAGCAAAATAAAACCGGCGGAAAGAAGGAGTTTCATTACTGAATGATGTAACCGGAAGCAAAGATTCTTGTTCTCGACGGATCAATACCCGGAAGCGCGGGGTGGAAGATCGCGAATTCTCTGACTTCGCCCGCGTCCACGTGCTCAAGCGAGGTGGCGGAAACTCCTATGGTGTTTCCGGCCGTGTCGTAGAAAAGAGCTGTGATTTCCGCGGTTCCCTGGACAGCGCTCTTATTTTCGAGGGTACCCCGAGCCGCGACGACCGGCGCTATATCCGTACCCGTAAGATTTACCGTAAAATTTGGCTGAGGGAAATCGCCCGGACGGCGCCACTCGGGGTTAGTGATCGTGAGCTCCGCGCGAGACGGCAAAGCATTCTTTGATAATTCTACATTTGGCAGGGTGACGTATTTTATCTCGCCGGCGTGAATATACGCACTGCCGGAGAAATTCCCCAGCGGCATCCCTGCCGCATTATAAGCGGTGAATTCATAATTGAAATTAGTCGCGGCCCAGTCGGTATTCGGATTTCTGATTTCGGCCACGAGACTGGCGCGTAGCGGCGTTGAAGAAACGGCGAGCGGGAAAACGGCTACTTCGCTTGAGACAAGCGTTGTGGCATCCGGCGTGCAGGCGCGAGCGCAGACTCCCCCGCAATCGACACCTTCTTCGTTTTGGTTTTTAATCGTGTCGTAGCAGGTAGGCGCCGGTTTCACGAAGTGATAGTACACCCCGCTTCCTACCGCTGCCCAAAAAAGCAAAAATGCCAAGCCGTACAAGAATTGCTTCGCGTGGCGCATAACCATAGTATACAGGTGCGAGAGGCGAGGTGCTAGATCAATAATTTGAAACGCCCTCCTTGCGGAGGGCGTTTGCTATTTATGAGTGACGGAGGCTGATCTCAAGCGTTTACGGATCTGTCCCATGTCATAGGGATCGATGCATGTTTTGAAAGGACCTGACTCTCCGTACGCGAAGAATGATCCGTCTGATCCCAGATCCCAGAGAAATCCTTTGAAGAACTCGAAACTCATCACGTAAATCTTATCTGCTTGGGAGACAAATTCCAGCATCGGATTACAGCGCGTTACAAAATCGAACTCTGCTTTGTTTTCACTCAGATTTTCCGCTTTGGCTGGAACGATATCCGCGAGAAGGTTTCTTTGGTGGTTTTCTTCCTCGATGAGAAACGGACCCGCAAACCCCGGAGATATTATCGTGCGAGTCTCCTTCCAAAGGAGGAACCGAATTACTCGATAAGGAAATAGAGCAAGGAATCCGGCCATGGACTCCTCGATAAACGCATAGCGGTAATTAGAGATTGCTAGCCAGCGAATCTCATTCGCTTGCGTACGTTGAACCAGGCTTTTCAGACACTGGAAATCTTGATGCTTCTCCTCTAAAGTACGGATCATAGGATTCCTTTCAAAATTCTGACCGCACTATAGGCGGAAAACCTTTCTTCGTCAAATAAAAAGCGCCACGCCTGCCTGCGGTAGGCAGGCTTAGCGTGGCGCTCAACTTTCCCAGAGGACGTTATGCCTGGACCATGCGAGATTCGTACGGATGGAACTCGATGCGATTCGTGCGCTTGCGGAGCATAAGCAGGAAGAGTTCCCGCTCTTTGCGTTCGTGCGGAGCTTCCGGTTTCGTGGCTTTTGGTTCCGTGTGAGCCGGGATGCGCGTCGCTCGATTTTTTCCGAGTACTCCTTGCTTCCGAGGTCCGATGAAGGCCATTCGTCACTCCTTTTCTTTCCCATCCTTAGGACAGGAACTCGCAGAAAATTATACTCTTTTCTTTGAATTCAGAAAAGAGCTGTCCCAAACGGTTTTCCCTAACTTGGGCTCGAAAATTGGTTGTAGAATTTCACCACACTTCGAACTACTTCCGCTGAATCTGGTGTTGCAGCAAGACCTGGGCGAACCGATAGCGAAAAAACTTCTTCGTCGGTTTTACTCTTCGAACAGAGAATTGATTCTTTCCGAAGCCATCGAAGTGTTTTTAAGAAACTCCTGGGATCGAACTGTTGCTTCCCACTCGCATAACGGCGGACAACCATTCGCTTCAAGGTATCTTCCGCTCGATATGACTCACCGAACGACGTCTTGCGATTCCCCAAATCCATAAGCTCCAGCACAATCGCTTTTGCCATTACCTTGTCCACGGATTGCGGCAGAAGGGATTCAATGGCCAATCCTTCTTCCACTTCCGTTAGGGTAAGCGAATGGGACGGTGCAAGTTCACGCTCCGGCTGAGAAGCAGGGCGAGAATTTTTGGATGCTTTCACTCTCGGACTCCTGAGCTCGATTGCTCTGCGCGGAGAAGTATCTTTGTCTCGCTCGCGCATGGCGATCCGGTGCAATTGGTCGACCAAAAAGACCTTGAATTGAAATGGCGTTGGGACTTTCTTCGCGAACGCGATCGCATTGGCTTGTTCGCTTGCCGTGAGATGATCCCATAATCCTTCTACCTTATAGATGAGATCCATAACATGTTCTGGATATTTCGCATCACGTTCAAGCTTTTCGGTCAGGGTGCGAACTCGTCGAAGTCTTCCAAGATAGCGTTGAAGTGACGAGACGGTACGCTCTTCAGCCTTCCAGATATCCCCGAAGAGAAATGCTTTGAGTCGGAGACCGTAGAGCGGTTTCCCGAATTCTCTTTTGAGATCTTCGGCGTAACCTTGAATACGCTCTTGATGCACGCGACGATAAGCTCCGTAGAGCATAATGGACGTGAAAACCATCATAGAGGATCCAAGCAAACGAGAAAATGAAACCAATTCAAAAGAAAGTACATTGAAGAGCCACAGTGCCCATGATCCAACCCAAAGCGTGGCTCCTCCAAACCACATTGGCACCAGAACGTCTCGCGTTGTTTCAATAACGGCCTTTCGATTGGGATGATATTTCTTTTTCAATTTGCGTGAAAGTTTGAATTTAAACATTCACTCCTCCTTTCTTACTGGAGAGCAAGAATATACTCTTTTTCGCCTAAAAGCAAAACCCGCCTACGCGGCGGGTTTATCGTACTTTTTTCCATCGCTTACCGTGAGTGAACCATGCCCTTCGCTACAGCGAATCCAGCCTTGCCCCGATTGAATCACTCCTGAACAATATTTCACGCCGCACGGATGTCGCCCATTGCAGCGCATGGCTTCTTCAATAGGCTTGCTAAAAAAAAGTGCAGATGTCACACGAGCCTCGTCTTGGCATCGCTCCCCTCCTTCTACTAGAAACAAATTATTCTTAAATAGGTGGGCTGTCAATCAAAAACCCCTGCCTACCGGCAGGCAGGCGCCTACGATACTTAAGTGTCGGCACATCCTACTTTCCCCAGCAAGCTGAGTATCATCGGACGTATGCCGTTTCACTTCTCTGTTCGGAATGGGAAGAGGTGGTTCCAGCATACATAAAGCACCGACGCTTAAAAATCTTAAGCGGGGTTTCGCGGTTTAAAGATTGTTCTTTTAATAAGAACGAGTGTCCTCCTTCGCTAAAGCTAGGGAGGACATTAGATTTTCTAATGCGCGAGTACGCGCAAAGAAAATCTAATGTAAGTCAGCATTGGGATGGTTGGCAGACATTAGTACTCCTTGGCTGCATGCATTGCTGCACTTATACCTAGAGCCTATCAACGTCGTAGTCTTCGACGAGTCTATACTACCTTATCTTGGAGTGGGCTTCGCTCTTAGATGCTTTCAGAGCTTATCCCGTCCGTACATAGCTACCCGGCGATTCAGCTGGCGCCAAAGCCGGTAGACCAGAGGTACGTTCAACCCGGTCCTCTCGTCACGAACTCACGCATCACTGCGTGCGCAGACTATATCTTCACCCTTCGCTTACGCGAGTCGGGTGTCGGCATATTAGCAGGCCCATTGGAATCCTGCTCCGTCCATACAAATAGCATGGAACAAGTCGTTACGGGGTCAAACCCAACAAACTTAATAATTCGGCTTCTGACTTTTTTCTGCGCGCTTGATAATTTTCTTGCTGGACAGCAAGAATATTTCGAACCAGCGCTCGCTTAGATTTATTTTCTAAACTTTTTTCCAAAAGCAGAGCTGAAGCAATGATCAATTCCGCCTGTCGTTTTTTGAATTTCAAAAACGGCAGAAGGTTTACAAGCACGTTTTTGACTTGTCTGAATCCTTGGATTCGGAGTTCGGTCATGCCGTCATTACGGCGGGAAATATAACCGATACCAAATATTTTTCGGATCCAAAAAAGCGGTTTTTCGTGCCGCGTATCCTGATAAAAACAGATTGTCAGCATAAACCGGTTTCCACGTTTGGAATCGGAACGCTTTTTAATCTGCATCATCAAGCTGCCATCACCGTCTAAAAAGCCGGCAATGTACGCTAAATCAGTTTTGTTGAGTCGACTTCCCACGGTATTGTCTTGTGACCTTTCTGGTCCTCAAGTTAATTGTACCATTTTCCGCGGGACCGTTTGCGGTTAATGGCTATCAACGAACTAGAAAGACTGAAGATTTCACCGTTATTAGCCAAGTTGTCATCGCGGATTACGCCGCGAAGTAGCAAATTGCTTTACTAGGGTCAACTCTCCTCAAGTAGAAACGCCTGTAACAGATAGAGACCAACCTGTCTCACGCATGTTGTATTTCGCCATAGCCCTGACTAAAGAGCATAGGAGAATTTTTCGTGCATTACTGCACGCATTGGACTGTAACTTCATCCTTCGTCAGGATGGTTCACATTCAGTCTCTACGGGCTCCCGTGATCGCGCGAGCGATTTTACGGGATTCCCTCGGTGTTGCCCGCGTGGGGTTTCACCGATACAAGTGAACTTTCAGATAGCGTATACGCTATCACTCAATCTCCATTACTGAAGATTGCCGCCGTGATTCAGATTTCTCAAAACGAAAAGAGGAAACAGTTCTCGAAGGGATTCAGACTGTTCAATAGCTACGAGCGCGAGCTAAGAGCGAGAGCGGTCGAGTTGAAACTCGCGCTCATGCTCACAGCTCATGCTTCTGCCACTGAACGGTCTGAACCCAGCTCACGTGCCCTTTTAATTGGCGAACAGCCAAACGCTTGGGAGCTTCTCCACCCCCGCGCTAGGGCGAGCCGACATCGAGGTGCCGAGCGAGGCCGTCGCTATGGACGCTCGGGCCTCACTAGCCCGTTATCCCCGGAGTAGCTTTTATCCGGTGTCTCCGACCTTTCTATAAAGGATCGTCGGGTCACTAAGTTCTGCTTTCGCATCTGCGCGACTTGTGAGTCTTGCAGTTAAGCTGGCTTTTGCCTTTGCACGTCCGGCCCGGTTTCCATCCGGGCTAAGCCAACCTTAATAAACTCCTCCGTTACTCTTTTGGAGGAAAACGCCCCATTTAAACTACCAAGCAAGCACTGTCCCAATGAGGTTTCCGTTTGGTCCCTCACCGGTGAGACGGCAAAGTCATGAAGATGGCTGTTTCATTGGCGCCTCCACATTCCCCGAAAGGAACGCTTCAAAGGCTCACCACTACGCTACGCATCATAACTCTGAAATCAATACCAGCTTATAGTAAAGCTTCCGGGGTCTTTTCGTCCCGCTACAGGTATCCCGCGTCTTCACGGGAATCGCAATTTCACCGAGCTCATCTTTGAGACAGTTCTCCAGTCGTTACGCCATTCGTGCGCTTCGGAACTTACCCGAAAAGGAATTGCGCTCAATTGTGTTACTCTGCCCGCTCCTTTGCGGACAACTCTCTATGTCGCCATAGAGTTCGGACTATATCTTCACCGTTGCCGGGTTTGGCATATAGTCTCTGAGGATTCTAAGAACGAATTTTCTTTCGATTTGTTTTTGAAGCAAGCTCCAGAATTTTATTCCAACCCCTTTCTTCAAGATGTTCTTTTCTGCTCATCATCAGCACAACTTTCTTGAAAAGTTCAAAATCATTGTGTTTATACGTTTTGAGCGGAAACTCATCGAAGAATGGAATGATCTTATTCTGAAGTTCCGAAATTGATCTTACACAATAGCGATATAGATATTCATTATGATTATCATATCGTTTATTAAGCACGATACTGCCACATCCGAAGAAACTTTTGATTTCTTCGAGGGCGGTCAAACTTTTCGCGCCTTGCGTGATTACAAATTCCGGAAATTTCCGCTTCCCAAATAGATTGTTTTAATTCCTTATTAAGTAGATTGTGAAGTCTACTTCAACTTTCCTAAAACCAGATATCCATGCACCCATTCTTAGTCTTTCCTGCTGATTGTCTGCATTACACACATTTTTACTGTACTCAACATAGATAAAATCTATATAAAGTTTAGTAGTGGTAAATACACAGATATTCCAGCATATAGCCAAATTTTACTAAGGCAATTCAATTCACCTTAGAACGATTATAGTTATCGCTGACATTGACGAGGGCTTCGCTCAGTCAGCCCTACCATTACTGATAGGACCGCCGAGATTAACCTTCTCGCATCGGTCAGGCGTCACCCCCTATACATCCTCTTACGAGTTAGCAGGGAGCTGTGTTTTTGGTAAACAGTCGCCAGAGATACTTTCACTGCGGCCTATCGAGACAGAAAGAAGGAGGCAACGCGATATGATGGTCGCGTTGCACTCATGATTCGAGAAAATTTGCAGGAGACGTTCGACTCACTTGCAGTCCCAGGGTTCTAACCTGACTCACTCCAAGACTTTTGGCAAACGCCTCATACAAATCTTCTCGCAATTTCGGAATTGGAGCGGGAAACTGGATTCGAACCAGCGACCAAATCCCTAGCAGGGACTGACTCTGCCAACTGAGTTATTCCCGCTCACTAAAATTCCGCGATTGAATTGGTAGGCGCAGATGGGCTTGAACCATCGACCTCCACCGTTCTAAGGTGGCGCTCTAGTCTGCCGAGCTACACGCCCTCAATTCAATTAATTCGGAGTGATGGTGCCAGAAGGGTTTGAACCTCCGACCTCCTCGCTGATCAAGCAAGGCGCTCTCCCAACTGAGCTATGGCTCCACATTCTCCGCAAAGAACAATTTACTGCAAAGGATTTCTCCTTCTTTCTGCCTCGACAGGCAGGCCTTATACCGAAGGTACGGCCGCTTTTTTGCCGAGTTCCTTAAAGATGACTCACTCGTTCCCCTTAGGCTTCTCGCCTTACCCCCCAGTGGCGGTTTACGGTCAGGAACCCATACGCTCGCTTTACCAGCCTTTTCTCGGACGGCTCGTCAGCAACTTTTGC
>CAZEJX010000027.1:0-11036 GCA_964512715.1 uncultured Candidatus Saccharibacteria bacterium | reverse complement strand
CACCCGCATTACTGTTAACTATCCTTCCCACTCGAGACAACGTACGATCGGCTGGATTCACCTTGTAAACACCGATAGTCAAAGCACCCTGGAAATGCAGAATGGTACAACTGGTCGCCGCAAATTTTTCCGCCACAAAGACATAGGGTTTACCCCCCACAATTGCGCTCTGGAGATCGCCGAGCGGCAGCTCTTTATTGCCTTTAGTTAAATCATAAGAAGCAGCAGCCAAAGTAACGCTGCTGGTCTTATAGGATTTATTAGCCACCGGCAAACCAGTACTCGCGGAAATTTCCGCCAAGCGGATTTCCCCCGTTGCCGCGCCACTACCGTTAGTCGGTCCTAGCTTAGCCGCCAAAATGTGGTTGGCCTGTCCTGGCACTTTGAGAACAGCGAGCGAGGCCACATTTGCCCAACCGATGGTACCCGCCTTCTTTAAAGGATCATCCACATTGAAACCGCCGGAGGCATCGGTCATATCCCAAACTCTAATATTCGCTCCATTGCCGGAGTCGGCCAAGCTATAGCGGGTAGAACCCGCTGCATACAAGAACGCGCGGCCAGAAGAGGATTCGTCCGCGATCAAAGGGGATTCTCCGAAACGATTGCCAGAAAAACGACTCGCATCAACTTCATTGAAAGTCTGGCCAAACGCCAAACTGCCATCATAATTCACGACCGCCGCGCCCTGATCGTTATTGAAAAACATACCGTGACCCAAAGCGAAACGCGCGGTACCATCGGTATTTTCCGCGACTGCCGCGCCCTGATAATGTCCATCATGAGCAAAACCACTGTCATTCAATGGGCCATTACCGCCATAGACACCATGAGAGAGACGAATGACTTCCGGTTCCCCTGGCGAGAAAGGATCGGAAATATCCCATCGACCCGCAATCGCCGCATAGTTAGTGAAAGCAAAGTAGATACCTTTGCGTGCCTGACCGAGAAACGTATCAATACCGTCATTATTGGCTCCATATCGGCTAAGTACATCCGCGCTCATTCCTTTAACTTGCGGTGCGAATTTATATGCTGCATTTAAATTAGTCGTACCGCTTTTCAAAGTGTACGTTCCGCCCGAGGGAAAAGGCAGATCTTCAATAGGCTGAAGCACCTGTTTAGCCAACTGACTCGCAGTTTGCGCTTTAACATGATTTCCAGTCGAGAGAACCGCACCTAAAGCCAAAACCCCGCTGATAATAAAGAGGGCTATGGCAAACGTATGGAATGACTTCATCTTTTAAGTGTAGCAAATCACTATGCGTTTATGGCCGCAAGAACATGTTTCAAAAGCATGGCTACATAGCCGGCCTCATTGTCATACCAGGAAAGAACCCGCACCAGATCCCCATCGATGACTTTGGTGAAATTCAAATCCACGATCGCCCCGTATGGCTCACCTACGGTATCTGAAGAAACAATTTGATCGCGGGTGGTCTTCATAATCCCCTGCCAACGCGATTCCGCTGCCGCTTTCTCGAAAATCGCATTCACTTCTTCGGCGGTCGTTTTCTTAGCCGCCAAGAAGACTATTTCCGCAATCGAACCCGTACGCACTGGTACACGCATCGCCATGCCGTCGAACTTACCGGCAAGCGCGGGAATCGCGCGTACCACAGAAATTGCCGCGCCCGTCGAAGACGGCACGATGTTTTCCGCCGCGGCGCGGCCGCGGCGGTGATCTTCGCCCTTGGCCGGACCGTCCTGCAAATTCTGCGTCGCGGTATAACCGTGCACCGTATTCAAATGCGCTTTCAAAATGCCGATCGTTTCGGACATGATCTGCATCACGGGCGAGGTCGCGTTCGTAGTACAGGAACCATTCGAACTCAAGACTGTGGTTTTGAGTTCGCCGTCATTTACACCCATCAAAATTGTCTTGCCACCGTCCACTCCCTCATCATCTTTGGCTGGCGCGCTGATAATCACCCGCTTCGCGCCCGCATCTACATGCACTTTGGCTTTTTCAAAAGATTCAAAAAGACCAGTAGACTCCACTGCAATATCTATACCCAAATCTTTCCAGGGCAACTCAGCCGGATCTTTTACCTGCAAGACTTTAACTGCTTTGCCATCAATAACCAGTGAATCCGCAGTGGCTTTAATATCTTTTCCATAACGGCCGTAGGTCGTGTCGTATTTTAAAAGGTAGGCGAGATTTTCCGGATTACCTAAGTCATTTATCGCAACAATTTCCAACTCCGGATTTCCCCACGCCGCACGGAAAAATAAGCGCCCGATACGTCCAAAACCATTAATAGCTATTTTTGTCATACGGCAATTATAGCACCACTCTTTAGAAGTGCGACAAATCAGTCAAGAGATATTTTTGCCTAGCCTAATTTCCAAACGTAGACGAAGACCAGGTTACTGCACCGGAGGAATTATAGCCGCAGATATATAGTTTTTGGTTCACCGCAGTCGCCGAAGGCACCCAAATCATGCGCCCAAGGCTCGTGGTCGCATTGCAGTCCGCTGAAGCGGGCACCGTCGAAGTGCTATCCAGCTGGAAGTAGCTCGAAGTGCTATCAAGCGGCGTCCCTACCTGAAGCGTTGAGGCAGGAGTAGTAGTGCCGATACCAAGATTACCCGCAGAGGTCACCGCAATTCTGCTTACGCCGGAGGTATTATCGAAAAGCTCAAACGTTCCCAAAGCCACAGTGCCATTACGGAACTGATATTGTCTTCCCGAAGCAGTCGTATCGAAGAGAGTAACGATCGGAGTCGTAGTCGCAAGCATGAGGGTAGTCGAAGGCGTCGAGGTGCCAATACCAACTCTTCCGAAGAAACCCAATGAAGAACTCGCAAAATCGCCGTAGATTAAGGGTCGCGTCGTGTTAGAGTTTGCAATGTAGAGCTTATTATTGCCAGTTTCGTTTTGACCGGCAAAATTACCAATCATCACACTCGAACTACCCGTAGCGCTTAAACCGGCACCGGCACCGATGTAGACATTATTATTCCCTGTTGAATTGGCTCGTCCAGCGCCATCGCCGATACCAACATTTTCTGAGCCAGTACTACCCTGCAAAGCTTGATAGCCGATACCAACATTGTATCCAGCTGTAGAAGTGGCATTGCTCATAGCGAAGTAACCTATAGCCACGTTGTACAAAGCAGCCACCGGATTGGCTAGAGCATTTTCACCTATAGCGATATTGTCGTTGCCTACGGTGTTGTGAACCATCGAGAACGTACCGATGGATACATTTTCATAACCGGTAGTGTTTACAGGTAGAGCAAAACGACCAATACCGACATTCCTGTAACCGGTAGTAAGTGAGGGCATTACGCCAGTGCCAAAAGCTAAATTGCCTCCGCCAGCATTCGGCGAAGTGTCATCTCCCCAAAGAAGCAGGGTGCCTCCTTGATACAAACCAGCGAGGTTGGTACCCGTCACACTACTCGAAGCAGTGGCCATATTCAAACTTCCCGCCACATCAAGAACAGGAGGAGTAGAAATACCCGTTGCGCCGTTGAAGAAAGATGTTGGCGTAGTCGTACCTATGCCCACATATCCCGTCGTTGAAGAACCATAGATAATAGTAGAACTACCTGCAGTAAACGTTACCGAGCCGTCTCCGGTAAGAGAGTTGCTATTGAGTGTCAGCGCCCCACGTGCGACGAGAAAACTAGCCCCAACGAGAACGACACTCATTGCGAAAATCGCAACCGGCTTCTTATTCAAGATTTCGAGCATGTATAGATTCTAAAGCACTCCTTGAAGACGCCAATAGATTAGATGTGGATATCCACGCTGTCCCCTGCTTTTATTCCATATTTGTCGGCCGTACCGGCATTCACTTCGAGCACATTATCAATTGGCCCGGGTGGATAGTAAACCGGCAAACTGCTACTCGCCACGCCTGGCAGCGGTATAGGCGCATTTTTTTGTATATCCACGACGCGATTGCCATTGATCCAAATAATGTCGAGCGGAAATTTCATGTCATACATCCAGAAGCCCGGCGTGCGCGCGAAAGGAAAGATAAAAAGCATGCCCTGGTCGGCAGTCATGCTCGCTCGTCCGGAAAGACCTTGTACTTGTTTAGGAATCGTATCGGCAATATCGATATGGAATGTAACTCCATCAATCAGCACGCTGGGAGTATTAGCGCTCGTGCTCGTGCTCCCCGCTCGTAACTCCCCGCTCATGCTCGTGCTCGCAGCTCTCTCGCCTACCGTCACCGTCCCTTCCGTATAATCCGGCGGGTGCGTATACCAATATTTCGCGTAGAGCGCGTAGCCAATGATGAAAAGACCCACTCCAAAACCTATCGCCGAGATAATAATCATTCGTTTCGACATTGTACCAGTTTACTCCCTTTGAAGCCCTTCGGACAGATTTTGTACAGCTGTACAAAATCTGTCCGATATCACTACCCCAACAAACTGTACGCAGCTATCCCAAAGGCGACACTCACGTTTAACGATTCTTTCTTCCCCCGCATGGGAATCTCTATAATACTATCCGCGCGTTTGAGAATTGCCGGCGAGAGACCGTTTACTTCATTGCCGACTACAAGACAGAATTTAGAAGTGAGCATAGAGGACTTAGGAATTCTGGAAACCGAATGCTCGGATTGTTCGAGAGCTATTACTGTATAGCCCTGTTTCTTCAATGCGCTCAAAAGCCGTGCCGTAGAGGCAGCATAATCCCATTCCACGAACTTCTCCGCGCCGAGCGACACCTTCGCGAAATCCTTGCGCGGCCGCCCGAAACGATCCAGTGGCGTCGGTGTAACTCCGCAACAATACATTTTCTCTATGCCCACGCCGTCCGCGGTCCGAAACATCGAACCCACGTTATGTACGGAACGAATATTGTCCAAAACCGCGATCATGCGACAAGAGAATCAGGCAGCGTATCCCGAGTAGGCATCGCTTCTTTTTGTTTCTCGAGCCGTGCCGCGGACTCCTTCGCTACTTTACGCAATGCCTCATCATACGTTTTTCGCGCTTTGAAAAGCCGGTACATCACATCCGCCTGCGGCTTCGCGAAAATAACATTCTTTGCCTGCACGATCTTCGCAAACGTCTTCTTATTGATGCTTGGATCGTCCTCCAGAAACTCTTTGATCATCTCGTTAGCTTCTTTGAGCAAGCTTTTTACGTTCCGGCCGGTCCACTCGATAAACGGCGTGAGTTCCCGCTTCAGATCCTCTTCCGCCGCATGGTAGCGCTCCCGCGCGGCAAAAAGCATCCGTTCCGCAGGACTCTGCTCCGTGAGGGTAAGCTCTTTTGAAACGGAATCTCTGTGTTGTTCCGTTTTTTCATGAGCTTTCTTCGCGCGGTGAGCCGCATAAAAATCCTTTGCGTGAAAATCAGCGCTCAATCCTTCAGAAGCGGCTTTAAGGAAATGTTCCTCGGTCTCACTCGTCTCCGCGAGGCGCTGAAGTCGGCGCTTCTCTTTGAGAAAATCTTTCTCGGTGAGCGATCCGCTCGCGACTGCATCCGCGAATCCCGCGCTAAAATCTCTTTCCCGTTTCTCAAGGAGCTGAAGACGCCGCTTGGTTTCTTCCTCCGCCGCTTCAAACTTCTCCTTAAGCGGCGCGATCTCATCCTTAAATGCTTCTGCTTCTACAAGAGTAGGCTCCGCGGCTTTTACTATGGCTTCACCGTCATGGACACGTAAGCCAAATTCTCGCTGGGCTTCCTCGAGGGTTTTTTGAATCGGAAGGTCCTCGATTGACTCAATCGTTTTTTTCCAACCCTGCGACTCCGGAATAACGTATTCAGATTGAGGAAAACGTTCACTCATGAGAAAGTATTTTTTCTTTTGCTTCAGCGAGTTTACGAAGCCGGATTCTCTCGAGAATCTTTTTTACGGCGGCATCCAAATCATGCTCGATCTCGCGCACCGCCCGCCGGTGCTCGGCGAGAATCTCGTGAATCTTCTTTTTCTTTTCAGCATCCGTCATGGCTAACAGTGATAGAAACGACAAAACACCTCGTCGAGCCCGAGGCGGCCATGTGCAAATTCATCGAAGCGATACGCGGCCCGGCGGGAAAAGTTTGCCCAGGTAACGCCTTCGTACCCGGAAAGCGTGTAATCCTCCCAAATCCACCAGGCGCTCAATACTCCAGTCATAAGCATTAAAAACACGAGGACTGCGGCGCAGTACCGTCCGGTAATCCGCCACCATGCGCTTGCACGTTTACGATCAAAAAAATTATCATAGTAGTCATCCGGATTTTTCGGCCCGCTCATGCGTTTATTATAACAGTACCGCGGGCGCCTGAGCGCCCGCGGTACTGTTTTTCGTTCGTACAAGGTACGAACTCTACCGCTTGATCTTCTTCAGCGTTTCCGCTGCCATCTCGCGACCGCCGAGCCCGAAGGCCAAACCGCCGGCAAGTGAAAGCATCGCAATCACGCCAATCACGAGCGCATTGATGACGGTTTCCGCAACATGGAGCTGCGAAAGCGCGGCGAGCAAGCCGAAGATAACGATTGCCCACCAGGTGAGCGAACCGAGAAAACCGGCGCCACCCAAACGGGCGGACATCACCGAGCCTTCCACAATCCTGCGCGTGAGATTCGCGAGCACGATCGCCGCGAGCATAATAAGCACCGCGACGAAAACGTTACCCAGGAACATCAACGCCTGCGTCAGGAAATCAGCGAAGACCGTAAGATTCAAGGCGTTCACTGCCGCCAAAAGGAAGGCAATGACGATGAACCAATAAACGAGGCGGCCGAGGAAGTACGACGCGCGCAAACGCATACCGGCACGTTCGAAGTACTGTCCAAGACCAGCCTTATGAAGACCCTGGTCAAAGCGCAACGCCTCAAATATCTTCTCGATCACTTTGGCGATGATAGCCGCCACAATGAGGCCGATAATAAAGACAACGAGCGCACCCAGGATATTCGGCAGGAAATTAATCACCGAATTCCAAAGCCCGACCAAGGATCCTTGAACTACTCCAGTCCAATTCTGCATGAGAATGTAGGGTAGAAAATGGGTCTTTTATATACGACCTTTATGGTTTAAGTATACTATATCGCTCGGACAAAAAATCTCGTCTCATCCATACATCCACGCACCCACGGCAATCAGCGTATTTAAGATAAACCACAGCGTATAGGTAAAAACAATCGGCGTTTCGCGGTGCAGGAAGCCATAGAGAATCCAAAAGAGATCGAAAAAGGCAGGCAGTGCCCACGCCCACATCGAAACCACGCTGGCAGTTTTGTAGTGCCAGATTTTCCAAATTTGCGGCAAGGTAGAAAGCGGCCCGAGGGTTCCTACTACAAAGATAAGTTTATCGAGTACGCGCGTAAGCGCCTTCCCCTCCGCGGGCGAATCCACTACTCCGCGCTTTCGCATATGGGCGTGCTGTAAACCGTGCATAGCTACATTTTAGCAAAGAGCAAATGGCAAAGAGCAAATATCTTGTCATTCTGAGTCCGAGAATCTACGAACGAAGAATCTTCTTCTGGATTCTTTGCATAATTCGGGTATACTAAGACCCGTCTTCGGGCCTGTAGTTAAGTGGTATAACGGCGCATTCGCATTGCGCAGGCGGGGGTTCGATTCCCCCCAGGTCCACAATGAGGCCCTAATCAGTTATAGGGACATTGCCGAGGCCCGGGTCCTCCCGATTTTCTCTTCGCGTTGCGAAGTTAGAAAATCGTGGATCCACGATATTTCACAAAATAATTAATTTTTGGAAATATCGGGAGATTCCCGGTGAGGCCACAAAAGATTCTTGTGAGGATTGTTGCCCTCAACCCTATCTACCATAAATTTAACTGCGTCGTTCATATTAACGGCATCTAATTTAATTTTGGGATAGCGTCCATGGAAAACCCTAAAGATTTCATCCGCAAAAGCCTGGCCGATCATCGGCACTTTATCGAAATCGAAAACAATCGACTTAAACTTATCTAGGTTAGCCAGCACCCTTCGCGCTTGAGAACGAGACACATGCACTCCCCCAATTGTATACAGCTTGATTTTTATTTCTGTTTTATCAAAACCATAGCCTCCATCTGCCGTAGTATCCGTATATCTGTTAAAAACGTCATTGAGATGCCTGCCTGAATCTATGTTTATATCAAAAGAAACCGTAGTGCCACGCTTTATCTTCTTAGTTCGATTAACAAATATGTCGCCAATCCGATTATTGATTATCAATTGAAGCCCGAAGCTGTCCAAAATGAATATGTCTCCCGCTTTAGATGTGAAAAATATGCCCTCGCCAGAATGAGCTTGGGGTTGAGTGGTAGTCTTACCCTTCAATAAATCTTGGATTGCTTCCAATTCAGATTTCAGACCCCTTTCTCGCATAACATTTCTAAATACGCCTATGCCTGCATCCATCACTTTGAAAGATAGTGTCTTATCTACCAACTTGACTTGAGTCTGAATATTTTTAGATTTGGAGTGATCAATGGCGTTATTCAGCATTTCTGAAAAAGAGTATTCAAATATGCTTCGAATATTTTCCGGCAAACTGGAAAGTAGAGGCAATCTGTCCTCGACCTCATCTAAAACTTTATGCTCTTCCAGGTTTACATTCTGCAAATTCTTTTGAATTTTCGTAGGCAGCAAATCCAAATGCGCCGCAACATACTGCGGCGATACGTAAAAGGCATTACGCGTAGAGCCTATTCTGATGAGTTTTCTTGAAAGGATAAGGTTGTTAACCAAAACATTCGCATATTGTCTAGACACACCAAGCAAACCCGCTACATCCTGGGTTTTGATCTGCTTCTTCTGATTCAGTAGGGCTAATATGCTTTGCTCCGGTTTAAGCATGGTTTATCAATTGTAAACCAATTGTAAACTAGCCTAATCACGATTGTCAACTAATTGTAAACTAGCCTACGGACAGGTAACCGAGCTCGTCATAAAATCGGCTTAGAATCCTTGGCAAATATAGTTTACAACTGCCGAAGCCGGGTAGGTGCTTGCAACCGAGAAGGTAACGCCTGCGGTGGTTGTCGTCGCGGTGATTGCCGTAGAAGTCACGGTTCCATTATACACCGCAATGCAAGATGGCGCGCGCGGATACGCAGTGGCAAATGTCAAAACGCATGCGGTGCCAGGAGCGCTACCGATGGTGACTTGGCCAGATCCATCAGATCCCGCGATGCTCGGCGAACCACCGCAGGAGACGATAGTGGGGGATGTTGAAGAAGCAATAATATGGCCAGCAACTTGGAATTTATCTTGCGGGGTGGAAATACCGATACCTACGCGACCATTAGCAAGAACGTTGAAGAAATTAGTAGCCACGCCGGTACTTGTTGCCACAGTAAAGAGAGTCGTCGGAGTTGTGGTGCCAACACCAACATTAGGCTGATTAGAACCGGTCGCACCCAAAACAATAACGTTATTCGCGCCGGCTTGAGCAAGATAACCGATAGCAGTTGAGCTGCTGCCGCTAAAATTAGCACCATAACCCAAAGCGGTAGAGCCGCTAAGTCCATTGCTATTCGCTACAGCATTGGAACCAATGAAAGTATTCTGATAGGAAGTAGCTATGCTGCCGTACCCAGCAGAAGTGCCAAGAGCAACGTTATTATTACCGTTGACTAATCCATGTAGGCTACTATCCCCGATAGAAACGTTACTATCCCCGGAAGTTAAGAGGTTCATCGCTATCCTTCCAATAGCAATATTGCTGCTCGAAGTGGCATTTGAATTTAAAGCGGAATAACCCATAGCTACATTATTCGCGCCGCTGACCATAAACTGCATAGCGCCCTCACCCACCGCTGTATTTTCATGACCGGTCGTGTTCGCAACCAAAGAGTTTAAACCAACTCCAGTATTATTACCACCGCTATTCGAAGCCAGAACGCCATATCCTATTGCCACCGCATAATTTCCCGTATTAGCTCCCAGGGCATTGTAACCAATACCAACACTATAATTGCCGCTATTGGTAGCACCAGCAGTTGGACCTAAAAATATATTCGCTGTTCCCGAAGCATTCATCATCTGTACTCCACCTATAAAAAGAGAACTGGTGGCCTGAGTCAAACCAACATCTCCGGTTACATCCAGATTATGCGCCGGCGTGCTCGTGCCAATACCAACTAAGCCGTTATCGCTACTCACGCTCGTACTGTTAAACGTGAGTGAAGCGAGCGTAACACCAGTTACGGAACTAATCGCGAACACAGCTATGCCTACGGCAAGAAACTTCAAGAAATTATTTTTACGCATTGTTTATGAGTAATGAATTTATGGGCACGCTATAGAGCTTGTCGCTATGCCGCCGGTTGAGGTGAGCTTCAAGACAAAGCAGGTACCCGCAACTGGCTGCAAGATCACGCCGGCCGAAGTAGAAGCAACGTAGATATTGCCTGCGCCTACTACAAATTTGTCGCCCGGGGTCGTAGTCGCTACGCCAACATTGCCGCTTGCCAAGACGTTGAAGAAGTTGCTCGTAGTAGAAGTCGCAATAGTAAAGAGTGTCGCCGGAGTAGAGGTACCGATACCGACATTGGGTTGATTGGAGCCAGTTGCGCCTAAGACTAAAGAATTATTAGCGCCAGCGCGCGCGTTCGCACCGATGGAAATGGCGTTGGTGAGGGAGGAGGAAGTGAAGCCTGCGTTATAACCGAGCGCTATATTGCTGGAACCAGTAGTATTGGCGGTTCCTGAATAACCGGCCAAATCTCCAACAAAGACATTCGCTGATCCAGTAGTATCACCGAAACCCGCACCCCTACCAAGAGCAGTATTGTTGTTCGCAGTGGTAGCAGGATAGAGAGCCCCATACCCGAGCGCGGTATTTTGCTGTCCGGTTGTATTAGCAGTCAGTGCAACCGTGCCAACCGCAGTATTGTAGGGACCACTGGTATTCACTGACAAAGCTCCCAAGCCTACAGCTACGTTATCATGACCGCTACTATTAGCATTCAAAGCAGTCTGTCCCACGGCAGTATTGTAAGATCCACTAGAACTCGATGCTAAGGCTCCATAACCTATGCCCGCATTATAGATACCAGTATTACCAGTACCATATGTACCAGCCAAAAAGATGTTGTATGTTCACGCAGCATTCAAATT
>CAZEJX010000026.1:0-11149 GCA_964512715.1 uncultured Candidatus Saccharibacteria bacterium | reverse complement strand
AGCACTAACGCCCCACCACCCGCAATCATGCCCATATGCTTCCAGGTCGCGCCCGAAAGGAAAAAGATAGTCATGCCGGCTGCGAGCAAAATGACTACCGTCGAAGTGGCAGGCTGCAACACCAAAATGAGCGCCATTGTTCCCGAGACAATCAGAAACGGCACGATACCGCTTTTGACGTTTTTCGCACGGTTCATCTTGGGATGCGAAAAGAACGCAGCCACGTAGAGCACGAAGAAAAGCTTTAAAAACTCGGCCGGCTGGAAGGTAATGGACCCAATCGAGAGCCAGCGCGTAGAGCCTCCGCTTCGTACGCCAAGCGGTGTAAAGACGAGTATGAGCAGTGCGAGATTTGCGATGAGAAGGATCAGAGCCCAATTACGATAGAGTTTATAGGGCAACGCATAGCCCGCGATGAAACCCACGAGCCCAAAGAGAAGTCCGGAGATAAGCTGGTGTTTCAAGTAATAGTAACTATCATTAAATTTCAACTTGCCCAAGTCCCCTCCCGCGCTCGTTAAAATCGCGAGTCCCGCTACGGTTAAAAGAAAAACTGCCGCCAGAAGAAAATAATCCGGGTGATGGCCGCCTTTCGGAAATATGCGCCGTAGCATCTTCATGTGTGTTTCAAAATAATTCCGGGGAGTTCGCCGGTCACCACTCCATCTCGTACCACAATCTTGCCATTAACGATGACCGTTTTCACATTGCCACCAGTTTCAAAAAGCGTCACGTCCGCAAGGTAGCCCTCGTGGAGTATACCTCGCTTTGCAAATCCGAATTTCTTAGCAGGAAGGATAGTTATTTTAGAAATAGCGTCTTCCAGAACTCCTTTCTCTTCGGCTTTCCGTAAAAATTCAGTGAATGTCTTCTGGGAGCGGTTCCTGAGCGGTGTCTCATGACCATGCCACGCATCCCCAAACGATGCGGATCGGGAAACAATAAGTGATCGCGGGCTCCATAATTCAGACTCATTACGATGCTCATCTTTTGTAGAAAGCATTGCCTGGAGTCTCGTACCACACATGAGTTTCAGAAGACATGCTTCCACTGAAGTTGATCCGGATATTTCCATGTACTCAGCAAGGGTTAACCCATCGGCATCGATACCTGGCGATCGCTCGATAAAGGTTGCTTCGGGATTCAGAGCTGGGAGATCCTGGAGTATACGCTTTGCGAGCCACTGATCTTCGATAGACTTACGCATAGCCTCTACATCGCCATTGCGTGTCCATTCCGGCAAAAATGTGTAGATAGGCTGAATCGTGCAAGCAAAAGGATTTGTTCCGAAATGCACGTCTCTCTCTTTAGCCAAAGCTTCAACCTCTTCTAAAGCATGCGCACTATCTTCAGCATTCCCATGAAGAAGATGGCTCATGAATATACTCACTCCGGTTTCTGCATTCAACCGCACTACTTCTTTCAAAGACTGCCGCTCTGAAGGAGAGCGAGGGTAAATTGCCACCATCCTGCCTGCCTCTTGTACGATTTTTGAAAATGCTGCAAGCTCCGCATACGGTGTAGCCTGAGTATGAAATGAAGCGATTCCATATGAAATACCCAGCGCCCCTTTTTCTAGTGTTTTCGGGAACATTCCGCTCATAACCTGCAATTCGTTTTTGGTGAGCTCTCGAATTTGATTGGCGATAATTGCCCGGCGAATCGTCGAGTGTCCTGCGAAAGTTGCGAAGTTAACCGCAAGCGGACGCCGTGAGAGAGTTTCAAAAAATTCTCGAAGACTCAGCCAATTAACATGAATGGTTTCCGGATTGCCCCATTTGCGAATAGCCTCCAATGATCCGTAAAGAAGTGGCGCAAGAGACACGCCGTCATGACCCCCTACAATCGTGGTTACTCCCTGTTTGATAAAATCTTCCTGTTTCGGATCAGTAAGAAGCGTCAGAAAGTGATCTGAGGCATTTTGAGCGTCAATAAAACCGGGAGCGAGATAGGCTCCCCCGCCCTCAATCACTTCTTCGGCGCGTTTACCGTTCAAGTTTCCAATCGCGGAGATCGTTCCGCCATCAAGTAAGACATCGTGCGGAGTTTCATAGGTTTTGAGAGAACCCAAAACCTTCACATTGCGGATGAGAATGCTCATTACTTAATAAGTATAACTGATGAGCTTCTAGCCTACAGCTCACAGGTTGCGGGTTATCGTTATCAAACCAAGCATCACCGTTTTGATGCGAGGTATCGGACAGATTTTGTACAGCTGTACAAAATCTGTCCGATGGTTCAGCCATCGAAATGATCTATGGAGCAGCATTCTGCTCACTGCTCAATACTAACTGCTACGACTCTTCCGCCACGCCTCAATTTTTTTGTGATCACCGGACAAAAGCACCTCCGGCACCTTCCAGCGCTTTCCTTTCTTGGGCTCAAATACTTCCGGACGACTATATGCCGGGAAAGATCCACGCGTGTCCTCAAGCGATTCCTCTTTACCTAAGAATCCCGGGCGAAAACGAGACACTGCCTCGAGCAGGATCATGGCGGGTAACTCCCCGCCAGCAAGCACATAATTGCCGAGCGAAATTTCCTCGTCAGCAATGTGCTCTGCCACCCGTTCATCCACCCCTTCATAGCGACCGCAAATGAGAATTAGACGATCATAGTTCGCCAACCGCTTTGCGACTGCGTTATCGAATGTTTTGCCCCGGGTCGAAAAAAGAATTACTCGTGTCTTAGATGAACGGCGCAGTGAATTCACGGCTCTATAAATAGGACCCACCTGCATCACCATCCCCGGCCCTCCGCCAAACGGCTTATCGTCAACTTTATTGTGACGGCTCTCGCTCCAGTCGCGCAAATTATGGCAACGAATATCAATAATCTTTTTCTCGCGAGCGTGCTTAATAAGCGATTCTTCAAAATAAGAATCGAATATATTGGGGAAAATAGTCAGGATATCAAATCTGAGGATCCGCCCCCTGTCCCCTCCCCGCCGCCCGCTATGTCCGCCGGTACGAGCCTTCTTCGTAGTCATCATCGTCATCTTGTGATTTAGGATTGGAAAGCGATTCCGTAATCGCTTTGCGCAATTCTTCCACATTTACCGCTTCGTGGTCAAAGTCCTTATGACCGCCACGCAGGCGTTCTTTGGAGGCGAGCTCCGCCAAGGAAAGCTTAGGCTGGGCTTCGACCCGCACGGCCGAATCCTCTTCGAGAATGGGTCGCCGTGGCTCTGGTTCGCGCGCAGGTCGTGGCTCAAAACGGCGTTCCTTTGAATGCCGCTGCTCCGGAGCTCTTCTTTCTTGTTTTGGCCGAACACTCCGTTCTAATTTTGGCTGATCGCTCGGCGAAAACTCAATCCCTAATGCCGCAAGGCGCGAATGGTCCGGCCCGCCAACTTTAGCTTCGACTTTCTTGCGAATCGGCTTAATGGTCCCTGCTTTGATTCCCGCGAGGCAATCTTTGCAGTACACCGGCCGTCCCGGCTCCGGCGCGAACGGTACTTTTGTTTCCCGATTACAGTTCGAGCAAAGCACTCGAAAACCTTTGCCGTCTGCCACCACACCACGTTCCAAGACTTCTTCGGAAGGCGCGCTGGTACCCATCGTATCCATACCCGCCCAGCGACGAACTTCTTCCTCAACCACTTTCCGCGGTCGGGCATATTTCTTACGGGAGTGCTGCATCACCTCATTAATAGTTAGGGTGCGCTCCTTCACCTTAAAGGGTGGTAACGTGCGCGCAGAAAACGGCCGGGAGCTCTGACCATTCACCATAAGACGCAAATAAATATGGTAGTTCGGCAGGTTCACAATATCTTGGATGGTGAATTCCGGAGTAAATTCCGGCTCCAGAAATTCGGCGTCGGAGGCACCCACCCGGAAGGAAATCATCGTACCGACGTTTCCGAAGATTGCGTCACGCACTTTGGTTGAAACATCGGTCACAAGTTGGCCTACGTATTGGTGCGCCACGATGAGGTCTAAACGATACTTGCGGGCCTCGGAAAGAACATTCGCGAAAGAGTCAGTGGCAAAATTTTGGAACTCGTCCACGTAAAGATAAAAGTCCACACGCTCATCTTCCGGAATACGCACACGTTCCATAGCAGCCAACTGCATTTTGGTGATGAGCATGGCGCCTAAGAGCTGGGAATTATCCTCACCAATGCGTCCCTTGGAGACATTCACGAGAAAGATCTTCCCGGAATTCATGATCTCGAAAATATCGAAAGTACTCTTTGACTGACCGACAATATTGCGCACGATTGCCGTTGAAAGGAATTGACCGACTTTGTTTTGAATCGGCGCGATAGCTTCGTTCCTGAATTTATCCTGCCAGGCCTCGTACTCATGAACCCAGAATGCTTTTACGACCGGATCCTGAATATTCGCCACAATTTGCTGACGGTACTCCTTATCAACCAAGATACGGGTGATGCCTAAGAGGGTTGAGCCGGGCGTATCGAGAAGCGCCAAGACAGCGTTATTCATGATGTATTCCATACGCGCCGACCAAACGTTCGCCCAAATTTTCGTGAAAATGCCCATGAGCCCGGAAGCAACTAGGTGTTTATATTTCGGGTCAGGCAGCTCCAAAACGTTAAAACCCAAATGATAGTCGTCGTCTGCCGGGTTGAAGTAAATGACGTCATTCAGACGGCTTTCCGGAATCTTTTCGAGGACACCTTCCACAAGCTCGCCGTGCGGATCAACGACCGCCAATCCCTCACCATTTACAATGTCTTGCGTGATCAAATTGTTCAAAAGCGCCGACTTGCCGGTGCCGGTTTTCCCAATGATGTACATGTGCTGGCGCCGATCATTACGCCGTATGCCAAAGAGCTTATCTCCGCCGCGAAAATTAGTACGGCCAAAATAAATAACGTCTTTTTCAGGGTCCAGATTCATACTCCTTTATTATACCGCATTATTATTGTCTTCAATGAAAAGAAAAAGCCCCGAAGGGCTTAGTCCTTATAGCGAGCAACAAGCTCACGAATCCTCTGCTGAACCAAGTGATCGGAGCGACGCGCGTAATCATTCATAATCTCGCGAAACTCTTTCGCTTGTGTGAACGACATCGCTTTAATGACTGATTCAGGGTTGGGGCAGGATCGTTCACCGGTACATACTTCGGGCAAAGGATGTCCAAGGTCATGAAGCATTGAGCAAAGAGGGCAAAGTGATAACTGCTTACCCGCATATTTCCTCTCGTGTCGTTCGTGGGTTAACACTCCGCCCTCCTTTCTTAAAAACTAGGCTCAGTGTATCAATCGAGATAGGAGTAATCAATAGAAAAAGCCGCCACGCTTAGCGTGGCGGCTTCATATTCCTAAGACTGAGGAGGCCAGTTTTTTAGCTGCTTCTCAATCTCGGCGATGAGATCATCGAAGGGCACTCCATATTTATCACAGAGCGCCTCGATGCCTTTGCGAGCATGACCGAGCGAGATGGGAAGGCCGCCTCCCCAAAGCCGAAAAGTGATGTCGAGCTCATGGATCTTGAGATTCACTCTCTGAAAACCCTCGTGAACTCGCTGCACCACCTTCACTTCGACGTCGTCGTCCTTCACAAATCCGTAGTCATCGGCGAGAAAATCTTCTGCCGGACCTTGGCGTTCCTGATCCCGGAAGATATCTTTCGTCTCTCCCAACATTCCTCACTTCCTTTCGTTTTAAGTTTCTAAGTATAGTATACAATATAAATAGAATAAAAGCAATAGAGAAATTACCTTGATTTTACTAGCTTATTTAGATAAGCCGTAATTTTTTTGGGAAAAAGCAATAATCTTCTCTTTGAGGGAAGCGTATGGTGCGGGCATGACTTTCAAAGTCTCCGCCGAGAAAGGATCGTAGGGCTCCCCATCAATAACCATCTTAATGTAGAACTCACGGGTGCCGAGATTCATCATGTCCTTCGGGTCAAAAACCGGAGCCATTTCTGATTTAAGGCGTTGAGCGTCCTCTCCCCCAACTCGAAATACTACGAGCGTTCCAACGCTCCCCGAAATCGCCGCCAGGAAATTCTGGGGAAGCTGGCTGCCATATTGATGCGAGAGTGTAAGACAGAGGCCGGATTTCAACCCTTGGGTCAAAAGATATTGAAACGTGTGCGTCGCGAGGAGCTCGAACTCATCGGCATAGAGATAAAAATCTTCTGATTTTTTCGTTTGCGCCATCGCAGCTTGTTTCAGCTTCAAAATAAGGAGTGAGCCGAAAAAGCTTGCGGCCTCATCACCCATGTGCCCGCGGGATAGACTCACAAGGATGATTTTCTTTTCTGCCATGAGCTTTGCGAAATCCAGCCTATTTTCGTGCGCGGAGAAAATGCCTCGGAGCATGGGATTTGAAAAAAGCTGACTCATCTTGTTGATAAGCGGCGCCAGGGATTCGGAATGGAATTTGACCTGTATATCAGGGAACTCCACCGTCCAAAAACGCCCCATGAGTTCATCGGTAATACCGGAAATTACTTTGGCGCGATATTCCTCATCCGTGAGGAGCGGGATGATATCTCTCAGTGTCGCTCCGGGATAATGAATGAGCGTGAGACATGCAAATCGAAACACATGCTCAAGTTTTGGCGTCCAATTCGAATCGAACTGCTTCGCCATAATCTCGACCAGCCCTTGCACAAGATCATGGGCAAAATGCTCGCTTACTTCAGCGAGCGGATTCCATGCGATTGGATGATCGAGATCAGCCGGGTCAATATACACGATATCTTCCGCTCGTTCTTCTGGCACAAAATCGAGAATTGCATCAATGAGTTCGCCATGAGGATCAATAAGGCAAAGCCCATGCCCAAAGGCAATATCTTGTCGGATGAGAAGCTCCAAAAACTTTGACTTCCCTACCCCACTTTTACCAACCACGTACATGTGTCGGCGTCGATCGGCGCGTTTAATGCCGAAGATAAACTTCTTCTCCTCAAGCGCGGCAACGTAATTTGTTCGTCCAAAAAACGAGACCTCTTTATCGTCTACCCGTCCGTAGATAGGCAGCTCCGGAGGCGGTGGCGCATATTTGATAATTTGGATACGTCCTTCAGGCATAGTTACATAATTGTAAAATTTTCATTAGAGTCCCCCAATTTCTCTCAGAAACGCTTCATAGTTATCGAGCGCGATGTGCACCGCGTCGCGGGTCACCTCAAAGCCGGGAGTATGCACAATGTCGTTTCGAAGCCGGTGCGCATCCCAGACGCGATCGAGAGTCGCCGTCGTCCGCGGATTAAATGTAGACAAACGATCCGCAAACGTTTCGCCGGCATAATGGAGCTTCTTTAAGATATCGTCTACGAATCCATCCGCTTCAATGATGGCGATACGCATAGCCTCGGCTGAGCCCTCTTCTGCTTTGGCGCGAATACCCTTCCATGCCTCAATAGGCCTCGGGCCCTCAATCTTTGCGTGCTGCTTATGCCGTTCCGCGACCGCCGCCGGATCTTTTACAAAGTGAGGACGATAGGAAAGAAGCTCCACTCCCGCGAAAATAGCGAGGAAAAACAAAAACGCATCAATCAGGATGAAAAGCACGCGCACGATGACATATACCCACCAGATAGGCTGGAAAATAGTGTCAAGAGGGATCATAGGAAGCGTTCAATGTCTTTATCTTCGCCAAAGATATCAATACCAGCCTGGGGTCCAGCTTTCTTACTCTCAATCCGGCGCATATGCGGTCCGGTAAGCACCGCGTGCGTGGGCGGGTGCCACAGCGTCGCGAGCGAACGAGTATTCAAGTGAAATACTTTTGAGGCGAAATTCATGTTACGCGGACTAAAAAAAGAGGAGAGTAATTTGCCCATATAGGTATGAGGTGGAATTTCCCGATGTCGAAAATCATGCCAGATACGCTGAGTTTGCAAATTGCTCCGACTCATTGCCTTGCCATTATGCGTAATGCTATTCAGATTAACCGCCCGATATTGATTGAAAGCACCCACAATCGCACGGCGGGCAAAGTTCTCATCGAATTGATCGATTGGTGCTGCATACACGTAGCGGATAAGCATGGAAAACATCGGACGAGTCATGTTTTCCTCCATGGCTTTCAAAAGATCCAGTTGCACTGAGCTCATGCGGGGCGGCGGCGGTGTTTTTTCCTCGGTGTGTCCGGGCGCTTCGTAATAGGGCAAAATACCGCTGAATTTCAGTTTGGCTCCGGCATGTTTCTTTTTATCTTCCTTTACCTCTCGGGCTTTCGCGAGTTCCCCTTCATACTCATGAGCGGCATGAGCATCATGCGGATCGTCCTTCAAATTCGTTGGCCACACCAGAAACTGAATAGCACATAATCCCCCGGGTTTTAACTTGGAAAGCGTTTCAATAAAACCAGACATGGGATCGTACTGCTTATTCTCATCCGGCGATTCAAATTGGCTATAATCCTGGATCGGATAAATGGATTTTTTCTCGAGCGCGAGCTCCGTACCAAACATGCGGTAATCATTTTCATAGAGCTTCACAATGGTCGCAGGGTAGCGATGGAGATAATCCTCTACTTCAATGATTTCAATATCCGGATAATACGCAAAAAAGGCAGCTTCCAAGAGATCGCGATGCTGCCGCGGAGTACGAACATAGAAGTGTACTTCGCCGTCAAAACCCACTATCTCAAATGAGTGCCATAAGGTGATCTCGCCGGCCCAATACCGTGATTTGAAATCACCGGGGTAATTTTTATAGGAATGCAGCTGTAAGAAGATCTGCTCCATTGCCTTCGGGCTCGTAAGGATTTCTCGAGGAATCATGACCTCAAGAAGTGACCACTTAATAGCGTGCTCAAAGTGCTTCTGCCGCCATGCCATCAAGGTTTCCAAGGCCAAAGGCCCGAGGAAAAGTAATATCCAAATAAACCAGGTGTAATAAAAAAAACTCCCAATAAAGCCGAAAAAATCAAGCATGTAATTCATTTTACCATTTTCCGAGCAAAAAGTCATGAAACAAAAAGTGCCACGCTTAGCGTGGCACTTGGATTATGGATGCACAATATACCAATAGAGCTTCTCCGGGGAGAATTCGCATTCGAAGAAGTTCACTACATCCTCGAAAGAGACTTTCTCCAGAGCTTCCCGGTCCTCTGTATCCGAAAGAATCCTTCCTTCGGTACTGAGAATTCGTGCGGCGGCATCCGCTATCTTGGAAGGAGTGGGAATGTAGATCTTAGAGCGCTCCAGTTTCAATCTCTTCTCGATTTCAAAAGAAGATCGAGCCTCTTCGGAAAGCCATGCTTCAGATTTAAATGCGTCCTCAAATACCTTGAGCACCGCCAAAAGCATCTCGGGATTGATCTTTGTTTCTATTTCCATAAAGCAAAGTTCACCATTATGCTTGCGTTCAAACGAAACTCCATAGGCAGCACTCATCTCAAGACGTATTTTCCTCTTGAGGAACGCGGTAAGCATTGAGCCTGTAAACCAAGTCAAGGCACCGCTCCAGGCCGCGGAAAAAACTCGTCCAACAGAAACACCACTCCACTTGCGGCCGCTTATTCCGAGATCTGAGCTCGAGCTGATTTCGCGACGGTTGATTTGTGGAAGCGGGGGTTCGTGAAGCTCGGGTATCGCAAAACGCTCGCCAGCAGGTATATCCGAAGCAAAACGGCATACCTGTTCCAGAATGTCTGCTTCCTTAACATCGCCTACGACTACAATCTCCAGGTTGCCGGTGTGAAAATTATTATTTCGGTATTCGACGAGGTCAGCGAGTGTAATCGCTTTCACACTGTCCGGCCACCCACACGCATAACTCGTTCGATGCAACCAGTGATCGCCGTAGAGATCCCGGAGCGAAAGCTTCATCATACGCTCTGCGCTTGCCGAGGAAACTCGTTCATGAGTCTCTTGCAACACAACGCTTCGTTCTCGCTCAAATTCCTCCGGATTGAAAACTGGCGCGGATACGAGCTCTCGAAAAACTCCCCATGCCTCTGTCTCTCGCGATCTGCGAACAATACCGTTAAAGACAATCTGAGTCATGTTTGTCCAGGCATTCAAGGAATCAAGAAATACCTCCCGATCCACAGCTCGAATTGCATCCGCCGAAGGGTAGCTTGCAGTTCCACGAAATGGCAGGTGTTCGAAAAAATGCGCCGTACCTTCTTTGCCGATTGGGTCGAATTTAGCGCCACCATGGAAAATGATGCGAACTTCATACCAATTGTCTGCCAAGGGGTACGGAATGATGTGAATCGGCACCCCATTTTGGGCGATGATTTTGCGAGAAGCGTAATAGTCAATCACGCTAGCCTCCTTTAGCTATCAAGTTTACTGGCCGCAGAGTAACACTATTACTAATTCTGGTCAATATAGAGCACAGCGCCGTCGAGTTTGATTCGACGGCGCTCTGCTCATTTTTTGGTGTTCACTGTCTAGGCTTCCCGCAATTTATAGGTACCCTGCGAGGTACGTTCGAAAAGCTTTTTATTCTGCAAGTTAACGAGGATCGTATTGTGCTTGAAAAGACGCTCTTTCTGTACTGCCTGGATAATTTCGCTCGATTTCAACGGGCCTTCGCGCTTTAAAATGCGCGCAATAACTTCCTGGGCGGTACCCGGCACATGGCCGTGCTCAGCAAGACCATACATACCACGGCCTACCAAAACAAAGCGAGAATCCTTAATGAGTTCGTTGTGCACAGTCGAAGCAAGCGCGACGCGATCGTCGAGCTGTGCTTCGTTAATGAGCTTGGCAATGTCCGTAAAGTGAACGGGATCTTTCTTTTTGCGAAGCACGAGGTGGATACGATCGCGAATCGTTTTCGGATTTACTTCCGGCCACTCCGCGAGACCCATATCACCAAACGAGTTCAAATGAATGAGCTTCGTGATGCGCATATAGTTTTCCGCCTGTTCTTCCGGCATCGCTTTCGCTTTTACGAAATCTTTAAATTCAGCGCGATAGGTACCATCGAGAATTTCTTTCTTCTTCGAGCGCAACTGTTTTACCCAACCACCGATAAACGTTTCGGCGCGCTTCAGGGCATCTTTATCTAAGAAATAAAATGCATGATAATCATCATCCTCCGGACGGAATTCAAATGAATTCGCCGCCGCGAGCAAAAGATTCAAACTATTTTCGGTAATGCCGTCGTAGTCGGAACCCAAGGTCGTGATGAGATCTTCCTTCTTCATGACTCCCCCGGCAGTCCGGAGCTCTTTCTGGGCATCTTTCAAAAGTGACTGACAGGG
>CAZEJX010000025.1:0-11324 GCA_964512715.1 uncultured Candidatus Saccharibacteria bacterium | reverse complement strand
CTTTCGCACCTGGTCGAGCTTTCAAGAGAGCCCTTCTCTCCTAGATCCAAAGAGGGCGTTTTGAGGCTTTTATCTATTGCTTCGAGACCTGCCCTCTGGGGCAGTTTTTATTTTGGAAAGGAGAAAGAGATGATTCAGGAAGAGTGTTTTACGATCGGCGATATTAGAAACGCGGTTCTCAAAATGCAGCAGGACGGTGCGACCCTTATAGCTCATGGACTCTGCGAGGAGTTCCGTAAGAAGCTCCTTCAGGAAGTACTTCTCGGCCCGTTCGAAAAAATCGACACACGAGTAGGTTTGGTAGATGAGGTTTTCGAACGCTATGCCTTCCTCTATGAGGTGAAAGGAATGCCTCATCTTGAGCTTCTGCGGCAGTCAACAGAAAACCTCATCCGCAGCGCGCATGAGATATCACCCGCTCTCGCTCATTGGTCTGCAAAAGATGTGGTCATCCAGAAATATGGCAAGGAAGGAGGCCTCAGCGGTCATATGGATCTAAAACGTCATCCGCATGTGATCGTGATTTGGACGTTAGTAGGATCGGCTCGAATTGAGCTTTTAGAGACTCGGTATGGGCCGGTTACCAAGACTTTTTATCCAAACCCCGGAGATCTCCTGCTCCTCAGGGGAACCGGTCCCGCAGACATGCCTGAGGAACGGCCCTTCCATCGCGTGAGCGGCAACCTTCTCGATGATCACCGCATATCCGCAACGTTTCGCGATAACACTACTCCAGAAAAAGTCATTCCACAGTTCTCGTATACAAATTTCTCATGTGAAAGGATTCCATCATGAATGCAATAACACTCAGCGATTTCTTTATTCCTGTTCACATTGGCTGCGAAGAGATAGAGCGCAGCGAGGATCAGCTCATCCGTATCGATCTTCTGATCGAAACCGACTTCAGAGAATTGCTCGAGAAAAAAAGCCTGGATGCTGGTATTGATTACGCGGAAATTCGGCGATTCATTAAGGAGCTCGTCGTGAGAGAAAGCTTCGTGTTTCTGGAAGATCTCGGAGAAGCGATTCTCGAGAGAGCCCTGGAGCATCCGCGAGCGATTTTCGCCGAAGTACGAGTGCAAAAGATGAAACGTTGGAAAGACGCTCTGCCAGGCGTCATCATGGAACGGTCTAAATAAACTATAGCCGGAGGAATTCTCCGGCTATTTTTATTGCACTACGATATTGACCGGCGGGGTCATCGCCCATGCGCCGAGACCTGAGCCTGGGGTTTTCGTGCCAATCACAAAGAGCCGATAGCTGCCGGGAGCGATGCTCCGTGCCGGAATCGTGTAACTATGGTAGCCTCCTCCATCCCAAGCTATATCTTCGGACAGGGGCCGCTCTTCAGGATGAACTCCATCAAACTTCCCCTCGAGATCAAAGCGCACATAGGGCGGGTTCCACCATTTTTGATCCCCCGTGAGGACCTCAGCCCACACTACATTGAGGCTTTCTGAGCTTGCGTGCCAAAGCGTATTGTCTTTAGGCGAAACCACCACCCCGAGCACCTGGGGCTTATTCACGTATTGAACCACCTGATTCGAGAGCGCGAGAACTTCAGCGCGCGTGGCGTCCGTGACCGCCGGATTATTTTGTACCGCGAGAAGGAGCGCGAGCGCTGCTTGTAGAAGATTGATTCCCATGATGAGCCTGATTATACTGAATGTATCTTCATTGATAAAGGAGCGTATATGCTGCCTGCGGATAGGATTCTCCTCCGACATTTTCAAGCTCAGTGGGCTCGCCCAAGCATGATTCGATATCTCGAAGAGACGAATAAGAAGAGCACGCCAAAGATCCGTCCCGGCTTTGTACCGCTCAAAAAAGCACTTGAGAAAAAGAAGTAATACCAAAAGCCGCGCTCACGCGCGGCTTTTGTAAACAGAAAGAACTTTCGTTAAATACTTGACGCAACTAGCGATATGGATATAATCGGCTTCAGACAATGGAGGTCATATGGCCAGTGTGGATTACGAACAACATCCTCTGCAGCAACAGAAGCGTCAGACCGGAGAAGATCTGAACTATCCCAACGGTGAGCCAGTAAAGATTCACTGCGTCCAATGCAGTATTGAGATCAAAGAAGGCACCTGGTGTAAGAGCTGTCTCCGCCTCTAAATCAGAATCCCCGCTTTTAGCGGGGATTCTCTCTAATAGCCCATATCCATGCCTGGCATACCACCGCCAGCAGGTTCTTTCTTCTCTGGAATATCCGTCACCGCGGCACCCACCATGAGGTAGTTTGCCGCAACCGAAACCGCATTCATAAGCGCGGTCTTCGTTACTTTCAACGGGTCGATAATACCCGCATCTTTCAAGTCGCCGATTTCATTTGTCATCGCATTGAAGCCAGTCCAGGCGTGAGCGCCTTTCTCGTGCTGCGACTTCAAATCTTTCATAACGCTCTCCGGTTTCTCACCGCTGTTTATAAGGATGGCGAAAAGAGGAGCCTCCATGGCAGTCACGAGAATTTCTCGCGCGGCCTTCTTCACATCGCTCGCATTCTTCTCATCGGAAACAACTTCCGCGAGGCGTGCGTTGAAGAGTGCCATGCCGCCGCCGGGTACGATACCCTCTTCCATTGCCGCGCGCGTTGCCGCTACCGCATCTTCCACGCGCTGCTTTAATTCTTTCTGGGCGGATTCTGTAGGAGCGCCGACACGAATAACTGCCACGCCGCCGGAAAGCTTACCCAAACGCTCCTGCAGTTTTTCTTTATCAAAATCAGAATCGGTTTTCTGAATCTGAGCCTTCAGTGCCCCTACGCGCTCCTCAATCGCTTTCTTGTCGCCTTTGCCGCCTACGATCGTCGTCTCATCTTTGGTTGAAACTACTCGATGCGCATGGCCGAGCGAGGACACATCCGCTCCATCGAGCTTCTTGCCGAGCTCTTCGGAGATAAATTCGGCACCGGTTACGATCGCGATATCCTGGAGCATCTCCTTGCGCCGATCGCCAAAACCCGGAGCTTTGACCGCAAGCACATTAAAGACGCCGCGCAGCTTGTTTAAGATCAGGGTTGCGAGCGCTTCGCCCTCTACGTCTTCCGCGACGATGAGCAATTCCTTTTTACCGCTTTGCACGATTTTTTCAAGGAGTGGCAGAATTTCCTGGATAGAACCAATTTTCTTATCCGTAACTAAAATATAAGGATCTTCGAGCACCGCCTCCATGCGCTCCTGGTTTGAGATCATGTACTGGGAAAGATAGCCGCGATCAAACTGCATGCCTTCCACAACTTCGAAATCATTGCCGATGGTATTGGAATCTTCAATGGATACCACGCCTTCCTTGCCGATCTTTTCCATCACGGTGGCGATGAGCTTACCGATCTCTTTGTCCTTTGCGGAAAGCGTCGCTACTTCCTGGATCTTCTTCGGATCATTAATCATTTCACGCTGCCCTTCGAGTGCTTGCACGATCGCTGCGGTACCTTTTTTGAGCTCCTCAGCGAGCTGAATAACGTTGAAACCTTTTTCACGGATCTGACGCTCTCCTTCTTCAATCATGGCGTGCGCCAAAACCACGGATGTGGTGGTGCCGTCACCCGCGCCATCATTCGTTTTCTCCGCAGCCTGCTTGATAAAGTCCGCGCCCAGATTTTCCCACTTGTCCTGAAGTTCCAATTCTTTCGCTACCGTTACACCGTCGAAGGTCACCTGCGGCGCGCCGTAGCCTTTTTCCATAACCACCGCCCGGCCGCGAGGGCCAAGCGTCATTTTTACTGCCTCCGCGAGCTTATCAATACCTTTCTTTAAGGATACCCGCGCGTCTTCGTTAAATTTGATGTTTTTAGCCATATATTGAGTTATGAGCTCGAGCTATGAGCTAAGAGGTTTTTCCCTCGTGCTCGCGCTCTTCGCTCGCGCTTATTATTCGATGATTCCCAAAATATCGTCTTCGTCGCCGATCAAATACTTCTTGCCTTCGAGCTCAATCTCATCCGGACCGTATTTCTTAAAGAGCACCTGATCGCCAATCTTCACCGACACAGGAACGACTTTGCCGTCTTTATATTTGCCCGGACCTACTGCGATAACCGTCGCGCGGGTGGGCTTTTCCTTGTCTGCAGTATCGGGAATTACAATGCCCGACTTGGTGGTTTTCTCTTCGGCCTGCGGCTCGAGGAGTACATGGTTTGATAAAGGGCGTATATTCATGGTTGGCAATTATAAGCCTCGATTGCTAAAAATCAAGCGAGTTTGACATTATTCACTATGAAATGTATTCTCGCGTGAGCGCCTATTGGCAATTTGGAAGGAGGATACATGACCGAACGACTTTCCACGCGATCATTTACCGAAGCGATCGTTGCTTCCCTTCTCGAACGGAATCCCGTACCGAATATTCCTCAAGTTGAGAAAACTCATCGGCTCATTCCGGCAGGGATTGAGTACCGGAGTTTCTTGATTGAGCTCCAGGGTAGAATCTTCTTGCTTGCTCGAGGATTCTCGGAAGAAGGCATTCATGATATTGCTGCCATTCCCTTTTACACCGGGAAAGAGTTCGCACGAAACGTCGTGCTTGCAAATATCGCTCTCGGAAGAAACGGTGACTACGGGCATTCTTTACTCATCTTCAAATCAGACGGCACAGTATTCACGATGAAAAATGCTCCGTGGTGGAATGCGGTGGAACGCCTCGGAAGAGAACTGCTTGAAGGAAGAAGCGTTGGAAGAATCTTCGCTCGCGAAGCATTCTCTGACTACTTCGCGAAACTGGAGAACGGCCGGGCAGAGCGCATCTTCAAGCCTTCGTTCAACTCCAATCTCGTAAAGCCTTTTGTCGAAGCGGTCGAGAAAGCGCTTCTCATGATCCCGATTCCCGAGGTCCTAAAGATCGCGTAAGGAGGTTCTTGCCAAAGAGGAAGGAGAAGTCATGAGCACCATTACGATTCCGTTATCCGGTAGCAAGAAGATCGTCTTCAATTCTGAGGCGGAGACATCAAGCAAGCCCGCGACAGTTCAAATCTGCGAAGAAGGCATCGTCCTTTCTGAGGTGCAAGCTATCATCGAACAAAAACAGGGAGCCGATGGTGATTTCTATCCCTGCGTGACGTTTTCTGAGATTTCTGCAACCTAAAACATTTCTGCCCGGCACGCGCCGGGCAGTTTTTTTCACTCCAGTCTGATACCGCTCTTATTTCTGCTTCACCATCGTCTCGTAGATATTCAAGACCGCTTTTACCGCGTCTCCGGCGGAGATATTGTTCTGCTTATAGAGCACGTCGGATACATCCCCTGCCGCCCAAATCCCCGGGCAGGAACTCGCTTGGGTCTTATGATCCACAATAACTTCGCCGCGCTCGTTCATAGCAACGAGGCCTTTCACGAATTCCGAGTTCGGCACCGCGCCGATCTCGACAAACACACCTTCTACGGCAAGTTCTTTTTTCTCATTCGTAGTCTTATCGAGGTAGGCCAAATGCGTTACGAATTGCTCGCCTTTCACTTCCTCAGTCAAGGCATTGGTGACTACTTCAACGCTCTGATGCCCCACTACCTTCTCAAGGGTTACCGCGTCGCCCTTCGGAGCTTCTGAACGCACGACGAGATAAATCTTCTTCGCGTATGGCAGAAGATCGATCACCGCTTCAACTCCGGCATTGCCGCCGCCTACCACCGCTACGGTTTTATCTTTAAAAAGCGGTGCGTCGCAAATAGAGCAGTACACCACGCCCTTGCCTTCGAATTTGTCTTCGCCCGGAACATTAAGACGCCGGCGGCGCGAGCCGGAAGCGAGGAAGATATATTTCGTTTCTAATTCTTTGCCGCTTTGGAGATACACTTTGAAACCCTGCTCCGTATCCTCCGCTTTCCGCTCTATTTTCGAGACTAAATCTCCTTCCATAATATCCAAACTCTCCTTGTGCTCGAAAAGATGCTTCTTGAGTTGCTCGGCAAGATCGAAGCCGGAAATTGACGGCGTGCCGATCCAGTTTTGCACATCCGCGGAAACGATGGACTGACCGCCGAACTCCTGCGCCACAAGCGCGGTCTTCATTTTCTTACGCGCCGCGTAAATACCGGCAGCTACGCCGGCAGGACCGCCACCGATGATTAAGAGATCATACATAGTAGCCTTAGCCTATTCGACTCCCAGTGCTGCCGCGAGATCGGAACGGCTGAAACCAACATAGATTTCGCCTTCGACATCGAAAACGGGAACGCCCCACTGCTGGGATTTGGCGAACATTTCCTGTTGGGCCGCTTGATCGTCGGCGACATTCACTTCTTTATATTGAATTCCTTTTTCTTGGAAAAACGACTTGGCCATCTTGCAATATACGCACGTCGGCGTCGTGTACATGATTACGCTTTTTGTCATAGGACTACATTTTAACGCTGAGGGCTGTGGAGAGCAAATAAACTGCATCAGGGCTATGGCTTCTTAGCCTTGGCCTTTCAGTTTCCTTACTCCACGTACGTAGCCGGAGTGCCATTTACGCCTGCTGCCTGGCCACCGCTTAAGTCATTCTTAATCTTTCCGGCGTATTTTTTGGAATCAAGACAAGCGGTAAAGCTCGCAATATCCATATTCAGATTTTTGGCGATCGAGAGGAAAAGGGAGCGGATCAAATTACCACTGTTTTCCTTAGCATCGATGTGCTCAGTTGCAAATAGTTGGTCGTGATATTGCCAGAACTTGCCCTGGTCCCGGGAACACTCCGCTGCCATGGCCGCATCGGTGGATTCGGTATCGCCCGGCTTGTATTGTTCAAGGAAAGGAAAGTTTCTGAAGATAAATTTGACCTTCCCCGTTTGCACGTATTGGCTTATGAGCGCAGGTTCCGCATCCGTAAAGAATCGCGCGCAGAACGGGCACTGATAATCGGCATATTCGATAACGGTTACTTTGGCTTTCGGATCCCCCATGACATTATCTGCATCAGAAGCTGCCGGAATGTTCTTCACGCTCTTATTCGAATCGAGATCAAGCACATTCGCCGGCCACTGCTTCAACGGTTTCTGGAGGGCGGTTTCAATCGAAGTCTGGAAGGTAGTCCAGGGCTGGGCGCCGTTAATGAAGACGCCTGTGTATTGCGGGCCGGAGGAACTGCCGCCACTACGGAAGGCATACAATACCGAACCGGAAATGAGTACCGCGGCGATAAGAATCGATGCTGGCAAAACGTAGGGATTTACTTTATTTTCCATGCTACAATCCTAACCGTATGATACCTCGCGTCAAGTGGAGTTCGGTTAAGGCGTTTTTCTTCGAGAATAAGAACTCGCGCCAAACGATCATTAAAAATACCTTTTGGCTCGCGGCGTCCAATTTCGCCGGTCGGCTTATTCGCGCAGGGATCATTATCTATTCCGCGCGAATTCTCGGAGCGGCAGGCTACGGCGTCTTTTCATATGCCCTGGGCATCGCCGGGTTCTTTTCGGTATTTTCCGATATTGGCGTATCCGCGATCTTAACCCGCGAAGTATCGCGCAATCCGAAACTGGTCCACGAATACATTTCTACGTCACTCCTCATCAAGATCGTGCTCATTATTTTAAGCATGGGCGTCATTATGCTCGTGGGGCCTCACTTTACGAAAGTATCTCAGGCGCTACCGCTCCTGCCCTTCGCGGCGCTCCTCTTGGCTTTCGACGGCATCCGTGACTTTGTGCTTTCGGTAAGCCGCGCGAAGGAAAAAATGGAAATTGAAGGCGTCGTGAATATCGTCACAAACGTAGGCATTACTCTCCTCGGCATTCTTATTATTTTTCTCCGGCCGACCCCCCGCTCACTCATTGCCGGCTATGCCTTAGGCTCCGGGCTCGGCATGATCGTGGCGCTCGTCATCTTACGGGAATACTTCCGCTCACCGCTTCGGACGTTCCGCAAAGAACTTATGAAACCGATCCTCCTCGAAGCCCTACCCTTCGGTTTTATGACGCTCCTCGGCTCACTTATGCTCTCCTCCGATACCATCATGCTCGGTTGGCTCTCGAACGCTACCACACTCGGTATTTACTCTGCCGCTCAGCGCCCGATCCAAGTGCTCTATGCCGTGCCAAGTTTTCTCTCCGGCGCGCTTTTCCCCTCGTTCGCGAGGCTCGCTATGGAAGAAGGCGATCGTTTCCGCCATGTGTTCGAACGCGCGATAGCGCTCTCACTTCTCGTCGCGATTCCCATGGTTGCCGGCGGCTTAGTGCTCGGCCGTGACATCGTCCTCCTTCTTTTCGGACCGCAGTACATTGCCGCGCAGGTGTCTTTCATGATCCTCCTTGCAACACTCATTACTAATTTCCCGAGCGGGTTCATTGCGAATGGTGTCTTCGCCCATAATCGCCAGAAACTTCTCATTGTATCCGTGACGCTCGGCGGACTCGGCAATGTCATCTTTAATTACCTGCTTATTCCACGCTGGGGTTCCGCGGGTTCATGTGTCGCGACGATTATCGCCCAGGTCGCCTCGCAGGGCTTTCTCTGGTACAAGATGAAGAGCATCCGCACATTTTCCGTATTACCGCATCTTATGAAAATATTTTTGGCGAGCGCGATTATGAGTCTCAGCGTCTTCGGATTCGCGCATTGGGGCATACCGCTCATCGCGAATATTGCTTTTGGCGTCGTTATTTATTTCTTTGCCCTCATATTGCTTAAGGAAAAGCTCCTTGCGTACTTCCGCCCGCCAAGAGAGCATGTTTAAAGATCCTCTCCCGGCCGCGAGCGAGGCAGTGCGATGCAAGTCCAAGGCGCTTTGACTAAGGCTTACTGGTAGTACGCCGCAAGAAAAGAAACGCAGGAATTGCATCGCACTGACCGCTCCTAAAAGGTTCCGTCTATTTTCTCGGCTGGCTGCGTTGCGGCTCGGAGACGTAGCTCATCGGCTACAATCTCCATCACCGCGCCTTGTCATCCGAGAAAATAGAAAGGAACGCGGCTCAGGGAAGGATCTTTAAACATGCTCCAGCTCCCTCGGATGCCGGAGAAATGCCTTCCGGAGTGTGATAGGATAGAGAGCATATGTCAGCTACCAGGAAGTTTTTCCTGCTCATTTTAGATGTGGCGCTCCTCTACGGGGCGCTCGCCTGCACCCTGCTTTTGCGCTATCGCGGCGCGGATTTTAAAGCGCACTGGCAGGATCACGTTTTGCCTTTTGGCGTTCTTTTCCTCGCCTGGATTTTCATTTTTTGGATCTTTGATCTCTACCGACAAAAAGCGTTCGTAAACTACAACGCACTTATTAACCGCATTCTCTCCGCTACCGGCATCGCGATACTCACTTCGATTGTTCTTTTCTATCTTTTCCAAGAATTCTTCCGGCTTACCCCCAAGACAAACCTCTTCCTCTTCGCCGCCTGCATGGTAGCTCTGGAGTATGTGTTCCGGAGTATTTTTCTCGCAATTGTCCGCTTCCGTCCGGAACCCGCAATCGTGATCGGAAACTCATCTGAAATCAACGAGCTCCTCGCCTACCTCAAAAAGCACCCGCATGCCGGCTATGAGGCGGTAGCAGCGATTCCTCAGTTTACCGCCGCGACCGTGCATGAGCTGCCGCAACTTATTCGGGAAGAGCAGCGGGCGCACACGATTATCATACAACCCTCAATCGCGAAGGACCCTGCCGCAATCCGCGCGCTCTATAATCTCTTACCGCTCGGCATCACCATCATTAACTTTGCTGATTTCTACGAATTGGTATTTGAGCGCGTGCCCCTGGATGAGCTTGAGGAAGGCTGGTTTATCGAGCACGTTACGACACATAAGCCGCTCTATGATCGCGTGAAACGGCTTATCGATTTCTTCTTGGCGCTTTTCTTCTTCATCGTGCTCTTTCCGGTATCGCTTCTCATCGCGGTCTTCATCAAACTCACCTCTCGCGGACCGGCGATCTTCGCACAGAAGCGGGTGGGCAAGAATGACCGTCCCTTCCTGCTCTACAAATTTCGCAGTATGACGACCTGGCAGGGCGGCAACGATGGCACGCCGGCTTGGACTCAAGAGAACGATCCGCGCATAACCGCATTCGGAAAGTTCCTGCGCGCTACTCATCTCGATGAGATCCCGCAGCTCTGTAACATTATCCGCGGCGATATTTCCTTCACCGGTCCGCGCCCGGAACGGGTGGAGCTCGCGGAAGAATACGGCCGCTTCCCCTACTACCCCATTCGCCACGTGGTGCAACCGGGGCTCACCGGTTGGGCGCAGATTAACTACAAACCCTCCGCGTCGCTCGAGGAAGGTAAGGAGAAATTGAAATACGATATTTACTATGTAAAGAACCGCTCCTTCCTGCTCGATATCGCGATTATTTTGAAAACGATTAAGTATATTTTTGCGAGCGCGGGATAAGAGAGCTCGGCATGCGGAGTGAATAGTATATACTATATTATATAATATAGTATATACTATTTCGATTGACAGGATTTGTAGTTCGTATACTATGCCAGAGGATCATAAAAAAGGAGACGGCATGGAGCACAAAGAACATACGTCGGAAACCGAAGCGAAGACTCCCCAGTGGGAACGGGCCTATGGCATGCTCGAGACGACACCGCTTGGTCAGCGGAACCAAAGCGTCTACGTGCGCGACGCTAATGAGAAGATGATTCGCGACCGCACTATTCCGTTCCATCTCACGGATGTTATCATTCTCATCCTACGGGAGTGCTCTATCCCCGGTGCAGAGAAGCTCGCTTTTAACAAAACCGACTATGCCCTTCTTGCGGACATCTGGCGGAAAGTTGTTGACTTGCACTTCGTGGAAGTCTCTCCCAATCATCCGAACTACTTTGAGTTTTCGTCCGCGAGAGCCGAATCGTAATACATGAAAGGAGCATATCAAGCATGTGCTCCTTTTTGCTACTATGAATACAGTATTCATGGAGGAGAAGGATTATGGAGTTCAAACAAGTGACTACGCCGGAGTCTGAAGCGTTCTTCAAAGAACTTCGGGAGTCTTACGAATATGTAGAACTCTCACCTCAGAACCTCGCGGCCTTAGACAGCCTTCGCCTGACTGGCGAGGAAGAAAGTTCATCGCCACTTCCCCGTATTATGCTGGATTAAGGAACCCCGCCGTTAGGCGGGGTGTTTTATTTATGGTATAAAAAACGACATGTGCGGCATAGCAGGACTCTATACCTACGCGGGCCACGGTGCGCAGGAAGCAGATCTCGTGAAGATGCGTGACACGCTCACCCACCGCGGACCTGATAGCGGCGGCAATTACCTCTCCCCTGACGGCAAGGTTGGCTTAGCACAAAGGCGTTTAGCGATTATTGACCTTCGCCCCGAAGCAGCCTGCCCCATGCCGAACGAAGACGGAAAGCTGTGGATTACTTTTAACGGCGAGATTTACATTTTCAAAAAATTACGGG
>CAZEJX010000024.1:0-11581 GCA_964512715.1 uncultured Candidatus Saccharibacteria bacterium | reverse complement strand
ATATTATAACATCATTTTAGATACAAAGTCAATATGCCTTGTCAAGAATACCGGCGCTCTCGGAACAAACAACCTGAGAGTTATCTCCCGCGCGGCCGCAAGGCCGCGCGTTTCTATTTCATATATTTTTAAACTATTGACTTTTCCAATTATAGTGTTATACTCTTATGTAGGAGGTGTGACATGAAAAAGTGGTGGCAGAATCCGGCGGCGCGGGTGCTTTTTGGAAGCGTAGCGATCGCCATGCTTGTCCTTTTTCTCATCACTTCGGATTCACCGGTTCCTCTCGCAGGCATTGAGCTCGTGGGTGGTATCGCCCTTTTCGGCTTCTCAATCGCCGCGGGAATCGAACCGGTCAAATCCTCTTGAGGTGTGGCTCGCGCATTTCGCGCGAGCCATTTTTTATTTCTCCTCATCATGATTTCATGACTCGCGTAATACCATGGAGTGAATGCAATTAGTATCCCGGCGAAAGGTCGATTGTTGAAATCAATTTCAAGGTATATGCCTAGAAATGCATCCAGCCGAGGACGGAGTAAGACTTCCAGCCGTTCTCGCTCTTCAAGTTCGCGCAGCCGTTCCGGAAATCGAAGCGGCAGCAAGAGTCGAGGTCGCTCTTCGAGCTCCCGCTCTCGCGAAGAGAATATGTAACAATCAAAAACCAGTCCCATGAAGGGACTGGTTTTTGATTGTAGGAAATCTTCATGGACAAACTCACTTTCTTTTCATGCGCGCTCGCAATAATAAAGAAAAGGCCGAATAACACTACCTACGAATTTATCTATGGCAACAGTCATTGAACCGAGTGATGGCGAAATCGTGCGTGAGGTCCACCACGATCACTATACATCTACATCTGAAGACAACGGTATCGGAGCAGTTTTGGGCATTATCCTGGGTCTCGTCCTTCTTGCGATTCTTCTTTTCTACGGCTTGCCGCTTTTTAGGAATGCTCTAGAGAACCGGAGCACTTCGGGAACCATCAATGTGAACGTGCAGGGCCTGCCGAACACGAATACCGGTGAAACTACAAACGGGGGCACGACTCCCTAATTTCCAGAGCTCTTGCGCGCATGAAGCAAAGCGGTAGACTGGAACTATGAAAATATTCCAGGAATTTAGAGAGTTCGCCGTGCAAGGCAATGTCATGGATCTCGCGGTGGGTGTCATTATCGGCGGTGCGTTTGGGAAAATAGTTTCCTCGCTCGTTAATGATATTCTTACTCCCCTTTTAGGACTCCTGACCGGCGGCATTAATCTCGCTGACCGCGCGTTTACTCTACGTGCTGGAGAACAGGGCGCGCCGCCGACCGTTCTTCACTACGGAGCGTTTATTCAAAACAGCATTGATTTTTTGATTGTCGCGTTCGTGATTTTCCTCATGGTGAAGGCTATGAATCGCCTGCGCCGCAAGAAAGATCAGAAGGAAGAACAAAAATAAGAGGCGCTTCGCGCGCCTCTTATGCCGCCTCGCTAATATTCATAACGAAGATCTCTGCCTGCCGCGCTTCTCGCGCGGCAATCGCGTTATGAGTCCGTTCCCGCGCTTCTTCAAGCGTACCGGACTCGAAAATGATGCTGAGAATTTGCATACCTCTTTCCCGATCAAAATGCTGGCCGATAATCCACCGGAAATCTTCCGCTGAAATAGCCTCGTGAACTTCCGGAGGCGAACCCGCATCTACTCGTCCGCACATACGGTACCTCCTCGAGAACTATATTTAGCGTAGCAAATAGAACCTTTGAAGCAATACCGGTTACTGCACAGTCACCGTGCGCGAGATTACCACAACGCCGTTTTGCAGAACCTCAAGCTGATACGTTCCGGAAAGCGCGCTTGCGTACCAGGACAAGCTATTCGTGGTCGTTTGCCCTATCCAAACGGTACCGCCGCCAGAATTGCGAAGCTGAACCGTGGTGTTTACGTTCGTAGAGTTGTAGGGCCAAGTGATCCGATAGTATTGGCCGTTTTGCAGATAGTTTGTATCCACATTGCTTGAATTATAGATACCAAGACCGGAGCTTTGATACGGGTAATTATTATTGTAGGGGTAGGTGTTGCAATTCGTGTAGTAGGGATACGTGCAGTTCGAATAATTATTGTTGTTGTAATTATACGGATACGTATTGTAATTGTACGGGTACGTGTTGTAGGTATACCCGGAGTTACCGAGTACGTTCTGCGCAAATTGCACCGATTGGTTGGCAATCTGGAGAGCCTGGTCGCGCTGCCACTGCGGCATGCCAGGGTTAGTATTTACGAGACTGACGATGGCAAGTGCCATCTGGAGCACGGTTGAAGCTAAATTCATATCTCTATCCTTCACCTAATTTTCACAATTGTCAAGGCTGTGATGATATTTGACTGCTGTTCCTATATGACGTATTCTATGGCCAGTAAATAAGGAGGTTGTGCTTGGACCCTTTAGCCGAAAAAACGAAAAATGCCTTAAGAGAAGCTGCTCAAGACGTCTTAGTCACCGCGCTTCATCTTTTTCGAGATGAAAAGGATGAGGAGGGTTGGTTCGGACGTACCGGAGGAGCAGTCTGCTTTGCAGACGATGAGGGCAATCCTCTATATGTCGCTGTCATTTCGAACTCCTGCGTTCCTGAATGTATTAGTAAATACGTTGAGCTCTGCCAGGAAAAAGCTCTTCGCCTGGGAAGCCTAGAGTGGCAGAATAGCTCCTGGGAGTCTCGGAAGCCCCAGAAGGATTGGTGGGGCGGCGCAGTGCGCATTGAGCGGATGATCTACTCTTTCTCGGGGTTGCCTGAACTCGGGGATGAAGCGGTGATGCTCGTTTCTTCTATCCTCACCGCGAAAAACAAGGAGCAAGCCCTCCTCAGAAAACTGCAAGCTGAAGCTATCGCCGAGAAGAGTTCGAACCCGTATTTCGAACTCCTGCTCAATCGTGTTTTTCAGCCCATCTTCGATTAGAGCCGAAGCGCCCCACAAGGGGCGCTTTTTATTATTTCTTATTCTTTCGGAGCGCGAGATAGTCTTGAATCACAGGCACCTTACTCAAATAGTTTTTGAACATATCAACATAATCACCACTTACCATATCGGCGTTACCGTAACGATCCGCTTCGGAGAAATATTGAAACGCTGGCGTCGTCAAATCCCCTGCCTCCACCCAGTGTTCGCGAAGTCCGGTAGTGCCAATTAACGCGTCGCTATCAATGGCACCAATCCAAACGCGGCCAAGCTTGTCGGAGCAGAACATGTACTGATATTTACTATTGCGGGATGGAAATACTTCAATTCGGATCTCACCGTATTGGGAGCTCGTTTGATGCCATTCTCCAAGTGATCTCCGAAAATCCGGTAGTTGTTCTTGGTTTTCAAAAACCAGTTCTTTTGGAGGAATTTTCCCTTCGCCATAGAAATTGCCTTTGAGCCTTACCGGCAGCTCGTCCACTTCATTCGCATAGGTGCTTGAATCATATTTGCCTAGAGGCTGTGAACCGCGCGCGGTGCCTGCGAAAATAAATTCCGGATCTTCCAAAATCATCGGCCCCGGATCGGCAGAACCAATTTCGGCGAGCGCTCGCTGTAGTGGAATTGGCAGAGAAATTGATTCTTGCCCGAATCCTTTGCCATACCACGTTAAACGCCCGTCATACGCCACATACCGAGGAAGATATTTCCAGATTCCGTGAGAATTGCTGCGATAAAACGATCGTGCGATGAGCTCCCCTCTCGTGCCTTCTACATAACCGACAACCGCAATTCTGCCATGGCCAATGACGTACGGTAGCGAAGAAAACCAAACTTTTTGCCCTTCGATTTGCGCCTCATATTTTGGCGCGAGATTCTGCTCCGCGAGATGTTCGGTAGTAAGTCGCTTCCCGTTCCAAGGGTCGCCATGAATTTGAACTCGACGGAGGAGCTCTCTGCTTTTCTCAATCTCGAGAGGAAATAATACGCTCGCTTCGTTTTTCTCGCTGCCGAAAATATAGCGCGCTTCGGACTCCATGAGCTTGATCTGCTCCCAGTAACGCTCTTTCTCTCCATAGATCATCGTGGCGAGCGTGCGGGCGTGCTTTTCCGCGTCTTTTCTAAACGTCTCCGGCAACGTTTCGCTCACACGTTCGATGAATGCTTCGAATTCATACGGTTCAGGGTAACGATTCAAAATATCAGCGATCTCTTTCCAGGAAATCTTTGCGGCCGGCTCCTTATCTAAGAGAAGGTTAAAAAGAATCCCGTAGGCAGGGTGTTTCTTTAGCTCATCGGTTATATCTCTAAAAGGCTCGAGGTTGAAGCGGATGCCAGGCTTCACTTTTACCACTTGGTCATCATGAGAATTAACCGTTCGCTCAATTGCCGCAAGGAGCATCTCCCGAGAAAGTTCTCCGCTTGCGACTCGCTTTAGAAAAGCAAGTCGTTCTTCTTCGGTATACGTAATCAAAGCCTCTTCGATGCCTTTACCGCTTTCTACTGCACGCATTACGCGATGTTGATCCGACAGTGACTCTTTATAATCACCCGCATCAAAATCTTCGAAATTCTTTTTAGGCTCGGATTCCAGGTTCGGCACTGGGAATTGCTCGGTGACAGACATGATCCCATCATACACGATACGATTTAAAAATCGACTTATCTCGTTTTTCTGATATAATCTCCCTGACAAACGGTGCCATCGTCTAGCCCGGTCCAGGACACTGCCCTCTCACGGCAGGAACAGGGGTTCGAATCCCCTTGGCACTACATGTATAAAAACTAGACCGCACTGGCAACCGATTTCAACTCCTGCACGATCTTTGTGAGTCCGATGGAATGTGAGGCCTTAACGAGCACCAAGTCTCCGTGTGCCATAAGAGTCTGGACGGGGCTCAAGGCATCCTCTACTCGCTCGAATTCCATAATATTTTTCTTGGCGAATCCCGCGGCGCGGGCGGCTTCCGCTATGCCCCGGGCTTCATGCCCCACCGTCACAATATAGTCCGCAGTTTTTGCGGCAAGCTTGCCGATTTTTTCGTGTTCATCTTTGGTAAACCCTCCAATCTCGCGCATATCCCCTAGGATCGCCACTTTTCGTTTGGCGGGAAGATCGCTGAGGGTCTCAAGGGCGGAGCGCATAGAAAGTGGGTTGGCGTTATAGGAATCATCAATGACCCAAATCCCCTTCACGCCGGAGAGAATCTCCATGCGATGCGGGGCGGGGCGATAATAGGTTTCGAGCGCGGTTCCTATCGCAGCGAGATTCATTTCAAATGCCAAACCGACGCATGCTGCCGCTCCCGCCGCATATGCGTTCGATTTTCCGAAAACGCCATTCAAGCGCACCGGCTGTTCGGTTCCGGCATGTCCCAATTTGAAAGAAATGCCAACCGGCTTTTGCCCTTCCGCCCGATTTTCAAAGTGAGAAACAATAACCGTAGCGTCTTTTGCCTTACCAAATGTAAGAAGCTCCGCGCGTATTTTAGGCTTTAGCGCCATGATCCGCTCATCATCCGCGTTTAAGATCACCGAGCCGGTGGACGGCACTGCTTCTACAAGTTTGCCTTTCTCCCGCGCCACATGGTCGGGGTCAGTGAAAAATTCAACGTGACTGGGAGTCTCGCCAACAGCGGTTAAAACCCCGACATTCGGACGCGCGATTGCTAAAAGCTCAGTCATATCTCCCGGGCGGTCAATGCCGTATTCCAAAATGAGTACTCCGGGGTAATCCGTACGCCGAACGAGCCGCCACAAGCTCACCGCAATAACTTTTGCGAAAAAGAATAATTTTTTGAAGACATTCGCGCCGCGAGGAGCATCAAGTGAAAGCAAACGCCATTCTTCCTTACTCCAATCCCCTAAAATTGTGAGCGCGACTCCGATTGGACTATTGAAATTCCCGCGCGCGGTGCGCACGTAACGCTCACTTCCCAAGACTGCGGCGATAGCAAGCTTGGTGGAAGTCTTGCCTACCGTTCCGGTAACCGCAACTACTGCCGGTTTGTAACGGAAGAGCGTAAGCGCTGCCAGGCGGCGCAGAATAGCTTTGAGGATGGTTTGCATTATTTCTGAATACGATCCGGTGGGACTTGGAAATAGTTTACGAGATATTGCGCAAGCTCATGGAAAGCGGGCACGACGGTCTCGGCAGCATGCGGTGCTCCGTAGGGCTCATTGAGTTTGATGAGTGCGATGAATCGCGGATGAGAAGCAGGCGCAAAGCCGGTATAAGTATCTACCACATTGTCCGTATAACCGCCATGCACGAAATCCGGCACCTGAGCGGTACCGGTCTTGCCCGCCACAGAGTAACCATCGATCGTCGTGATCTTCGCCTTGTCCACCGCAGAGACCATCATAGCGGTTACTTTCTTCGCGGTTTCTTCGCTCATTACCTGACGCACGACTTGCGGCGAGCTATCCGCATCCACATACGGACGCATGAGTTTGCCGCCGTTTGCGATAGAGGCGATGGCCTGAATCACTTGAATGGGAGTTGCGGAAATACCCTGACCGAAAGAAGCGGTGGCAAAGTTAATTTCCGGCGCGTTGTTCTTCATAATAGGCGCCATGGATCCGGTAAGCTCCCCAGGCAAATCTATGCCGGTCTTTTCCGCGAATCCGAGTTTTTGAAGATAATTGCGGAAGGTTTCGTTACCGGTCTGGCGTTCCGCAAACGCGGCGCCGGTATTAATAGAGCCCTCAATGACTTCGGTCATGGTAACCGTGCCGTGGCCGATTAAATCCCAGTTATGGATAGTCTTACCATTTACCACGAGCTTACCGGTGTCGTTATAGACCGTATCCGGGCTAATCTTATGCGTATCAATACCGGCCACCATAGTAAGCACTTTGAAGACTGAACCCGGTTCGTAAATATCTTCTACGACTGGATTCCGGAAATTCTTTACGGAAGAGGAAGCGTAGTGGTTAGGGTCAAATGAGGGCGTAGAAGCCATCGCGAGAATGGCGCCGGTTTTGGGGTCAGCGACAATGACGGATGCGCCCTTAGCTTGATGCGCGGCCGCCAAGTTTTTGATGATATGTTCCGCCTCGGTTTGGATGGTGGGGTCGATCGTAAGCGTAACATCGCTTGCCGCGCTGGCGCCCGAGAGATCGTCTTCGCGAGATTTTTCTATGCCGTATTTTCCGCTTTCACCCGCATCGTCGTTGTTCGGCCCTACAAAACCAATTACCTGCGAGGCTAGCGCGCCAAACGGATAATACCGTCGGGGCACATCTTCGCTGTAGACGCCTTTGATATGCGCATCGCGGACACGATTGGGGGTGTCTTCGGACGGGTTCTTGTCGATGACGCTATAACTGGAATTCTTTTTGGAAAGCGCCGCAGTAAAGGTTGCGGCGGGTTGACCCATGAGGAGCGCGAGCTGGTTTGCGGTTTCGGAGACATCATCAATTTCTTTCGGCACCGCGTAGATAACCGGAAAATCCTTCTCGAGTGCCGCCGGCAGCTTATTGCCATCCTTGTCCGTAAAATAAATAGTCCCCCGGCGGGCGGCCACCGAGGAAAGCGCGGCGTATTGGGATTCGGCGCGGGCTGAGTAGTAGGTGCCTTTGGCTACCTGAAGCTCATAGAGGTGAAACAAAATAAACGCATAGGCGCCGAAAACAATAGCAATTAACGTGATGAAGCGACCACCCATTCGGGATTAAGAGATGAATACTGCGGTGTCTTATCTTGAATCAATCCTGCTCCCGCCGCGAATGCCGCCACGGCATCAGGGGTAAACAGGGCAAAGATTTTTCCCTTGAGCTCTGAATTCTCAGTCTCAATTTGTTTTGCGGTCAAACGCATGCTTTCAGCGCTATGCGTAAGACTCACTGTCTTATTATACAAAAAGATCATCCACATGACGTTTAGCGTCACGATTCCGATGAGACCAAAAAGGATGAGATTAATAATAAAGTTCTGTCGGTTGGGTTGGATGAGGGTCATACGAAAAGAATTTAGGACTGCATTCTTGCGACGCGTAATTTTGCACTTCTGGCTCTGGGGTTTTCTAAAATTTCTGTCTCGGTGGCTTCGATGGGCTTTTTAGTGATAATTTCGAGCACTTCTTCCTCTTCCATCTTTCGAAATTCGTGCTTTACGATCCGATCTTCGAGGGAATGAAAACTGATAATCGCAACTTTTCCGCCCGGGCGTACCGTTTTCGTGAGATTCGCGAGGGCTTTGCGAAGATTGCCGAGCTCGTCATTCGCATAAATACGCAGAGCCTGGAACGTACGTGTGGCGGGATCGAGCCGGCCCCGTTCGTAATTCCCCGGTACGGTCTCACGAATGAGTTCAGCTAGCTCTGCAGTTCTTGTCATGGGCGCTCGCCGTTCGCGGGAGTAGATTGCTTTTCCGATTTTCGGCGCATACCGTTCTTCGCCAAGTTCCCGGATGACTTCCACGAGCTCATCTTCGGACATCTGTCGCAAGAGCTCATACATGGGCGTTTCTTGCGGTGAATAGGTCATGGTAAGCGGTTGGTTCTCGCTAAAGCTCAAACCTTTTTCACGAATGAGTTGTTCGGAGGAAAACCCGAGATCAAGGAGCAGCGCATCGGCTTTTGACAAATGCTCTTCTTCGAGGATCTTCGGTAGTTCTGCGTAGTTAGCATTGTGTAAAACAAGATGTTCACCATGTGCCATCTCTGATCTACGCTTTGAAAGATTTGCTATAGCATCCGGATCCCAATCGAGACCCAAGAGCTTTCCATCTTTCCCTATTTCCGTGAGCATCGCCTCAGCGTGACCGCCACCGTTTACCGTGCCATCCACAATGAACATACCCGGCTTTGGTTCGAGCGCCGCGATTACCTCATGTAAAAGAACTGGTTTGTGCATACGCACGCTGCCGTCTAAATACCAAGCTCGCCAAGCTTTTCCGCGATTTCCTGAGAGGCGCCTTCTGTTTTCTGTTTGTAGCGATCCCAAGTTTCTTTATCCCAGACTTCGATGCGGTTATAGAGGCCTGCTACGACAGCTTCCTTTTTCAAACCGGCATATTTGCGCAAATAATCCGGAATCAAGATCCGCCCCTGCGCGTCGATTTCCACATCAGTGGCTCCGGCAAGCATCAAGCGCACAAAAGCGCGCGAGTTTGCCTGCGCGAGCGGTAGTGCCACGAGTTTTTCCGCGAGCGCATGCCATTCTTTCGGCGCGAAAACAAAAAGACAATTATCTAAACCGCGCGTAACAATAGCTCCGCCCGCGAGATTCTCGCGGAATTTGGCTGGAATCGCCATTCGACCTTTCGGGTCCAGATTGTGTTGGTATTCACCCAGTAACATAGAAGTAAATTGGGAGAATTCATTCCGAGGAAAGGGCATGGAGCTTGGTCGGAAACTCCATACCCTATCCCCTAGTAACGAATGGAGACTAATGACCCCTCGCCGGGATAGCACCCAGTTCTCCCCAAAAGTGGCTGGTTATCCACACCTTTATCCACTTTCCTCCATTTTACACCACTTCCATTTGAAGAACAAATGAAGATCAAAAAGCAAAAAGCCCTTGGAAATCAAGGCTTCTTAGAAGGGAATCTCCTAAGTTGTGCACAACTTGCGTTTTAAGGCTATTCCCCACCTGCCTATCGATAGGCAGATTCGACTTTCGCTCTATAGGAAGCTCGCTCGTGGCAAGCCATTCTTCATATTGACGCTATAGCATTTTTTATGTTAAAAGATTCCTGGCTAACTTCATAATCTAAAGACCAAGCAAAGAAAGGAAAGGTGCTACATGAAACGTTTCCACTCGAAAATCCTCGTGTGGTATATGATCATCTTGATCGCAGGCTGTAAAAATTTTCACGGGCCGACAGAACCAATCTACACTTCCTCCGGAGGAGGAGGCAGCATCTCGGTCGCGGCAAGCGACTGGGAAATTACAAATAGCTACAAGATGTCCGGTCCTCCCTCTCCCTCTTCTCAGGGAGGTTGGTATGTTGATCTACCAAACTCCGGTAGCGGCTTACTTGGCTACGTGCAAACTCCATACAGGGCTACTGGGCTTCAGCATAAGACGCTGATCGTAACCTTTGAGGTCGAGAGTGACGCAGCAACCCAATACGATGCTACAGGCAGCGGAGACTCGAATCCCGCTTACATGTGCTTGTTCATAGAACGCAGAGGTGACACGCTCTATAACGACAACTACAGGTGGTGGGCTGGCGACGCCCAGAGGTATCAACTTGGGTCCGCCGATAATAGAAGGTATGTAATCTCGGCAGAGCTGAGCTATCAAAACTGGACGAATGTCCGTAGACAAACATCCCCAGCCGAGTTCGAAGCCACACTCAATGATTTAGGAAATGTGGGTATCACCTTCGGCGGGGCATCCTTCTACGGACACGGAGTCAGCGTGAGAAGCGGCCATGCCCGCGTCCATGTGATTGAAGTCAGTATTCGGTAGTGCTTGTTAGTAAAATTAAGCCCATGCGTGCTACGCATGGGCTTTTATTAAAGAAGCGAAAGAGCTCTTACTTCGAAGGCTCGGGGAGATTCGGCGGGCAGAGTTCTTGATGGGTAATGAAGGAAGCTCCTCCCCCTGTTTCCAGGTATACCTGAAGATCAAGATCGCGATAATCGAAGAAATGGTTCTGGCCAGATTCTCGAATCATCTTTCTGGAACGAAGGATCTTGTTCTTTTGAAAGAACTTCAGGTCCTCTCCGCAATAGTGGCGAAGTGTGATCGGTTTGAGATTCCACAACACTACTGTGAGGATTTGGGGCAACTCGACAATTTTCGTTCCATCCTCAGATACCGCGATGGCGTTATCAAATTCCATTTCGGCTTGAGTACGGATATCGACAATGTCTTCCGCGAGGAGATCGCAGAGGAATCGCCGTACTTCTTTCCAACGAGGCGATTTGTTTTCCCATTCTTCATACAGAAGCTCGAGAACGGTGTGGCCTCCGATTTTATTGCTAAGCTCGGGAGCATCATCCAGACAATAGATCTCCAGAGCTTGGACGCCAGCCGATATCTCGCGCACAAGAACTATGGAAGGTTCCTGTGCGATCCAGAGAGTCGGCATCGTAATGTAAAACTCGATGTCACTGCTAAGGAAATCGAGCAGCGGCAGGATAATTTCTGCACCGACTTCGTTCAGAGCTTCTGTCACCGTGGAAAGACCCAAAAAAGGCGTAGTATGTTGACGCAGAATAGTGGCTGCATCGTTGCGCTTTTCGATCCTTTCCGCAAGCCTCAGCCAAAACTCTACAGGCTCTTCGGAAACGCCGATCCATTCGTCAAAAGGTTTATCGGCAAGGCGTTGCTCCTGAAGAAAATCTTCGATGTCGGGGTTTGCGTAGATCTGCTTTTCCGCAAACCGATTCCGAACAAACTTTTCCCTGAGCTCTTGGTAGTTATAGTTTTCAAAGTACGGCATTCAGGACCTCCTAAGTCCCGCCCGCAGTTTCCTAGGCCGCGAGCAATTGTACTGCTTCTGGAACTATTTCCAGAGCAACCGCAGAATAATAGATCTAATAGAGTATGACAAGCATCAAAGAGTGGACGGTACTGGACTCGAACCAGTGACCCCTGCAATGTGAATGCAGTGCTCTAACCAACTGAGCTAACCGTCCAAATAACTGAGTCCAAAATCGCATTAAGAAGAGCTAAAGAAGC
>CAZEJX010000023.1:0-11599 GCA_964512715.1 uncultured Candidatus Saccharibacteria bacterium | reverse complement strand
TGGCCTACAAACAAAAGAAGGCAGGGCAAAGTAATTGGTACTTCCTTCCTGCTACGACAATAGGGAGTCACACGATCGGCGCAGGCCTCAATTTAAGATTTTGAGACTCTGCTCCTATATGCGCTGCTCTTTGTATAAGAGCGGCGCATTTTATTACTGAGCCGTTGGCCGGATTATAAACAGCCTAATAGCTTGAAGTAGATCTACCATAGCGTAAGATATGGATATGATTGAAAAAGAAAGACTGACGAAGCTTTATCTAGAGAAAGCAAATTCAATGCAGGCTATGGAGAAGAAATGGGGTTGTTCTTTGAACACTGAACAGTACTGGATGGATAAATATGGCGTTAAACGGAGGAGTATAAGTAACGCAATTTATCTTAAGAATAATCCAAAAGGCGATCCTTTTAGTTTCAGCCCACCTCGTTCAAGAAAAGAATCGGAACTATATGGCATAGGTCTCGGTTTATTTTGGGGTGAAGGGACAAAAGCTAATAAAGATTCCGTGCGTCTAGGAAACACTGACCCAGAACTAATCCAAAAGTTCATGGAGTTTCTTATTAGGTTTTTTGGAGTTAAAAAAGGAAATTTCCGTTTTGGTCTGCAGGTTTTTACTGATATAGATTTAAACGAAGCACTGGACTTTTGGGTCAAAAAGCTTAAAATAAAGCGCAGTCAATTCTATAAACCTGTAGTTAGTATTTCCGGATCGATAGGTAATTATCGAAGAAAAAGCAGGTATGGAGTTTTGACTGTAATGTATCACAATAAGAAGTTGCGAGATTTACTTATGAGTAAACTTGCCGTTGTAGCTCAGCTGGTAGAGCAACTCCATGGTGGGACGCGAGTGTCTCCTGCCCATTTTGCGGGCAACCGCAAAATGAATCCCGAATAACGGTTAAAAGCCCATTGCAGGCAAAGACCGTGGCGTCATGCGCCCGAACGACTGACAAGGGTTCGCCTTTGGCGAAAAGATACAGTCTAGCCTCCTTGTATAGCAAATGAATAAGGAGTGAAAGCGAAGGAGTAGGTCGCCGGTTCAAATCCGGCCAACGGCTCATTAGGATTTGCCAAATTCCGCGTTATTTGTTACACTATCCCGGTCTTGGAGTATGTTTTCCTCTAATCTGCAACCTGCCTCCTGCAAGCTAATATATGGCCAAAGTTAAATACGCAGACAACTTAATCGGTCTTCGTTGCGACGTATGCAAGCGCCGCAATTATTACACGCATAAAAATAAGAAGAAGGTGGAGCGGAAAGTAACGCTCATGAAGTACTGTCCCTGGGACCGCAAGTCTACTTCCCACAAAGAAGTAAAGATCTCCGGAAAGTAACAAAAATCCCGCTAAGCGGGATTTTTGTTATCCCTCAGTCAGAGCTTTGCGAAACAGCTCTATTTTAAGTAAACTATCTTGAATTGGGAGTTTAGTTTAGTGGTAAAACAGCGGTCTCCAAAACCGCGGTCGGAGGTCCGATTCCTCCAACTCCCGCAGTCTACAATTTTTATCGAGAACCGAGACACCCCATGGGAGTTGGGCGACCGTTATCCCTGCTACTCAAAAAGTTTGCAACAAGCTATCATCAAAGCTCTTATGGAAATCCAGGTTCAAAGCTTGAAGAAGAAGATCGATAGATTACAGAAACTGCACGGTCATCCCGACTATACAGCACTCTACGGTACGGGCTGCATCAATCGGCCTGACCTTTTTCTGGTATTAATGAACCCGACGGCTCGGAACATATCGGTCCATAAAAACTGGAGAGGACTCAAGGCATCGTGGTTGGGAACAAAGAACTTTTGGAAGGTGCTGTGCCAACTTAATTTGATCAGTAAATCTACTTTCAACGCTATCCAGACTAAGAAACCATCCGGATGGGATGACCCGTTTTGTAGAACCGTTTATACAGAGCTTGCAAAAAATAAAGTATTTATAACGAATTTAGGTCGTTCAACTCAACCGGATGCCCGTCCTTTGGCGAATGCAGTATATTCGGATTGTGTGCCATTAATGCACGAGGAGATTGATGCGGTAAGGCCCAAAATAATTATCACTTTTGGCAACCAAGTAAGTTCAGCCTTACTGAAAAGACCTATTAAAGTTTCTGAGTCACGCAAGAAACACTTTGACTTAGAGGTTAAGGGCAAGAAGTATCTAGTGTATGCCACCTATTACCCAGTCGGCATGGGATTTATGAATGTCGGCAAAGCTATAGAGGATGTGAAGTGGATTGTTGCTCGGCATAAATAATCCACCCGACCGAGAGACCGACCCACACCGCCTTCGGTCCGCCGAAGCGGACCTACGGCGTGACGCAGTCCGCAGAAGACGAGCGAAGGCGACCTGCTCTTTAATAAAAATTGATCAAGCAAGATAGTATAAACGGATGTTCTTCGTATGCGAGTCCGATCCTAATCAGCAATTTGGCGTCATGGGACAATTCACCATTTCTCTCGGAAAGGACGAACGAGGAAGCTACATTGCTTACTATGACAAATCAGATTATGCGGGTGTCCAAGTGGCAGATAAACTAGATGGTTTCCTTGGAAAATCATTCGAGATTTATGATCGCTTTTATTACGATCCCGTGACGTTTGAGCCCCTTTCGCCACTTCAATAAAAAAGTGAGCTCAAGGCTCACTTTTTAACTTGCGTTCCGACGGGGAATTGATGCACGGTCGTGTGTTCTGGTCGACACACTCCCGCGCGTTCGGCATAGGCGAACATGAGCACCTGTTCTCTCTGAGAAAGGCCGAGCAAGTCGAAAAGTTGCTGGAGTTTTCGGCGTGAGAGTTTGTATTTCGAATTCCTTTCGATATTTGAGAGGTAGGGGACGGTTACTTCGATGTGACGGGCAGCGTCAATAAGGGTAATACGCGGCACATGATCTACCCGAAACTCCCGCAAGAGCGTGCCAAAGACATTGTTCTCATTGAGTTCGCGCAAGAAACGCCTATGTCGTGCTTCTTCGATCTCGTTTTTCAAGATAACCTCCTTCGCTCTTATTTTTATACGCTTCCAGGTATCGTAGGTCAATCAAGGCATTCTCCTCATTCGTTTTTTACTTTCCTGATTGCTATACTTTTCCATATCGGCTCTGTCGAACCGTTTTAAAATAAAAATATATGAATAAGAACGCGTGGATCGCGCTCGGTGCAGTGGTCGTGATAGTTGCCGCGATAGGGTTTTGGTATAAAGGCCACAAAAATCCGGAGATGGCTTCGGAAAGCAGCACCTCCGAGCAGAAATCGCTCAAAGATCTTTTAACCTCAGGGAGTCCGGAAAAATGCACCTTTGAAGACACGGAGAGCACCGCGAAGACGCAGGGCACTGTCTACACCGCAAACGGCAAAATGCGCGGCGATTTTTCAGCCACTGCCGGAGGCCAAACCTATGCCGGACACATGATTATTGCCGATAATGTTATGAATACTTGGGTGGACGGCATGTCTACCGGTTTCAAGATAGCGTTAACTGCGGCACAAACCGAGGAGGCTTCTCGCGGATTGGACGCGAATAAAAAGATGGATTATCACTGCGAAGCGTGGAGCGCGAATTCGTCTCTTTTCGTATTGCCCACTACGGTTAAATTTACCGACATGAGTGCAGCGGTTTCCGGATCCGTATCAGGAACGACCGGCACTACGAACACGTGCGCTGCCTGCAACAATGTGCCGGATGCGTATAAAGCTCAGTGTAGAGCCTCGTTAGGCTGCAAATAGACTGAAAATTCAGCCTCTTGCGCTTTTTAAGGCGTACAGCTAGCATTAAAGCAAATCAATATTAACAACTATAATACAAACGTATGGCAAATTCCGCGTTCATGAAGCCCATGAACCTTTCGTCCGATTTGGAAGCGGTGGTAGGCAAAGGTCCGATGCCGCGCTCCGAAGTAGTAAAGCACCTCTGGGAGTACATTAAGAAGAACGGTTTGCAGGATGAGAAGAATAAGCGCAACATCAACGCTGACGACAAGTTGAAGAAAGTCTTCGGCGGTAAGTCGCAGGTAAGCATGTTTGAAATGACGAAGCTCGTCTCCCAGCATCTTTCCTAATCTCGTATGAGAAGCAAGAAGAGCCCCGTGTCGAACGGGGCTTTTCTTATAGGAGAGCAAAGAGCATAATGGAGAGCATGAAAAGAGCTGTTTTTGCCATTATCATCCTCGTTGCACTCGGTGCAGTGGGGCTTGGAGCGTACAAATACCAACACAGGGAAACGAGCCAGCCAGGCAATCAGAGCGGACAACAAACCGATGAAGCGAGCGTGCGTGACCTCGTAACTCGTTTCGGAGCGGCCATGAAAAATGTTTCAATCCTCGCGCCAGATGCGGTAAACGAAATCCGAAGAGCTTACACCCCGTTTGTTTCAGCGGATATTCTGTCCTATTGGGAAAATAATCCCGCAAAAGCACCGGGCCGTGTTACCTCAAGCCCTTGGCCAGAACGAATTGAAATCCTTGAAGTCCAGCCGACCGATGACGGTGCCTATGACGTACAAGGCAAAATTGTGGAGATGACGAGTACTGGCCCGGCGGGCGATGAAGCCATTGCGCTCAAAGTGAGAAACGTAAACGGCACGTGGATCATTACGGGTATTCAAATAGCAGTTCCTCATACCGGATAATCCATGCATCGCGACCGGGAAAAAGTGTATATGTACGGCAAGCATGCGCTCATTGAAGCGCTTATCGCCGCGCCCCACATTGTAAAGAAAGTATTCCTTTCCCGGGAAGCGATGCAAGACAAAGAGATCCGGCACTTGCTCCAAAAAAATAACATTCCTGCAGCACCTCTCAAAGGCGGCGAAGAGCGCAAAGTGGGCGAGGATACTGCTCATCAGGGCGTGATCGCTCTCACGGACACCTCCCGGCTTCTTCTCGATTTTAACGACTTTGTAGATGGCCTTCAGGTGAACGAAAACACGCTCCTCGTACTGCTCCATGAGCTTACGGATCCGCATAACGTCGGTGCAATTATTCGATCTGCCGCGGCGTTCGGGGCCTCCGGAGTGCTGTTGCCAAGCCATCGCCAAGCACCCATTACCGGCGCGGTGATCAAGTCTTCGGTAGGGATGGTGTTTCGTGTGCCGCTTGTTGCGATCGGCAATATCAACCACGCCGTAGAGGTACTCCAGAAAAAAGGCTTTCGCGCGTATGCCCTCGCGATGGATGGTAAAACAAATGTCGCAAACGAGAATTTTGAAGGGCCATCGCTCATGATTGTCGGAAATGAAGGCGAAGGAATCCGCGCAAAAACTCTGGAGCGAGCGGATGTTACGCTTCGTATTCCCATGCACGAGCGTACCGAATCACTGAATGCATCCGTCTCAGCAGCAATTGTGATGTATGAGTGGAGCAGAAAACACAAAACGCATGGTTAATTTTGCAATTTTACAATAAATTTTAAATTATAAATTGTAAATTCATTGTACAATTGGGAAATTATTATGAATAACATAGATCTCATCTCTGAACCGTGGAAGGATTACGAGCTTATTGATTCCGGCAACGGTCGCAAGCTCGAGCGCTTCGGCGAACATATCCTTATCCGGCCGGAAACCCAGGCGCTCTGGAAGCCTCGCGAATCAGCGCTCTGGAAAAAGGCTCAAGCCGAGTTTGTCTGGAAGGAAGGTAAGGGGAGTTGGGAAAAGAAAAATATTCCGGAGCGATGGGAAATGAAATGGCGCGACACGCATTTTGAAGTGCGACCCACCGCTTTCAAGCATATCGGTGTATTTCCCGAGCAAGCTTCGAACTGGGAATGGTTGGAAAAAAAGGTAGAAGCGAATACGAAGAGCGGAAAGCCGACAAAAATATTAAATCTCTTCGGCTACACGGGCATCGCAAGTATTGTTGCGGCAAAGCATGGCGCAGAGGTAACCCACGTAGATGCTTCAAAGCAGGCAAATACCTGGGCAAAAGAAAACGCAAAGCATTCCGGAGTCCCTGAAACTCATATCCGCTTCTTACTGGAAGATGCCGCGAAGTTTGCCGAGCGCGAAGCCCGGCGGGGAGCTCGCTATGACGGCATTCTCCTTGATCCGCCGGCATTTGGCAGGGGAGCGAAAGGAGAAGTATGGCGGATCGAAGAAGATCTCCTCGGTCTTTTGGAAACCGTCGCGAAAATTCTCTCCCGCGAAAAGGATTCGTTTTTCCTCTTGAATGGCTATGCTGCGGGGTATTCGCCGCACTCATTCACGCAAGCCGTAGAAAGCATATTCGGCGAGCGGAGCGGAGAATTTGGCGAACTCCACATCAAAGAGAAAACAGGGCGAGTGATTCCATCCGGCATTTACGTACGGTTCACTGAGTAGCTTTTATTACTCATCTTAAGCGATTCTTAACGTGAGCTGCTATACTTAGCCCATGAATAAAAACACTCTTTGGTGGGTCTTGGCGATTCTTATTGTCGTGGTGGTAGGTATTTTCTTGTACCGCAGCAGTCAGAATGCTATGAATACGTCTCCGGCAACTTCAAATCAAACCGGTGAGATATCCGGAAACGTGAACCCGACTACGCCCACGAGTACCCAAACCTCAGGCGGTAGTACGAGTACGAACACACCCGCTACGGTCACGGTCAATGTTTCTGGTGGCAATTACTATTTCGCTCCCAATGCCATCACGGTGAAGAAGGACCAGACCGTCACCATCCATTTCACGAATGCCGGTGGTATACATGACTTAGTGCTTCAGGAATTTGGCGTGTCTACTCCGCCACGAAGACAGGATCGTTCGAGTACTATTGCTCAGTGGGTGATCACCGGGCTATGGGCATGAAAGGCACGCTCACCGTGGAATAAGTAAGAAAAAGAAGCGTATAATAGGGAGCAATGGACTCCTACCGCAAAACTACCCTTTGGCGGGTTTTCTTCATGGCAATTCTCGCCGTGAATACAGGGGCCGTCATTTGGTTATGGCATGGAGCAAACCTGCCACTCTTAACAGGTGGCTTACATGGCACGCTCATAGCGTATGGCCGGCTTGCCGGACTTCTCTTAGAGTGCGCGATTCTCCTCCAACTCGTACTTATTGCGCGCATACCAATTCTTGAGCGATCGTTCGGCTTCGATAAGATGAATAAGCTTCATCGCTATATCGGCTACAGTCTCGCGGCTTTATTTTTGACCCATCCCATCTTGCTCCTCTGGGGTTACGGTGCAATAAATAATCGCAGTGGATATGCTCAATTTTTAGATTTCTTTTATAACTGGGAAGATGTTGCGAAGGCGATGCTTGCGGTTCTCATACTTGCCGTGATTGTGCTCTTTACCGTTTTCTTCCGAAAAAGAGTTCAATACGAAACCTGGCACGGCATCCATCTTTTGGGATACGTAGCAATTGCTCTGGCATTTGGTCATCAAATAAATTTTGCGGATGTATCGTATGGTTGGGGATTATATAGATGGTTAGCATTGAACTTCGTCGTTTTCGGCTTGCTGCTTTTTTATCGGTTCATCCGGCCACTTCTTTTGTATTATCGCCATCGTTTCTACGTGCGGGAGATAAAACAGGAAACGCCGGATATTTGGTCAGTTCTGATTTCTGGACGACATATGGACAAGTTCAGATTTGAACCCGGCCAGTTCGCGCAGTGGTTCTTCTTAGATAAGGGTTTCATACTGCCGCACCCTTTTACGTTTTCAGCCGCGCCAAATGGTGAGACCGTACGGGTTACTCCAAAAGCATCCGGCGATTTCACCCGACGCATCAAAGACTTGCGGCCGGGGAGCAAGGTGCTGATTGACGGCCCGCTCGGGCGCTTCACGGCTGCCGCATCGAGCCGGGATAAATTTTTGCTCATCGCTGGCGGTGTGGGTATTACGCCCATTCGCGCGCACGTCGAAGGGCTCGCGCGCGATAAAAAAGACGCAGTTGTTTTATACTCCGCGCGAAGCGAAAATGATTTCGCTCTGGCTCATGAAATTCAGAAAGAGGTTCGATTATATAAATTTGTTTCGGATACAAATTCTCCGCAGGCAGGTTTCGAGTCTGGTCGCATTGATCTCGCAGCCATTCGTCGCTTGGTGCCTGATTTCTTAGAACGGGAAGTGTATACCTGCGGCCCTGAGCCTATGATGGATGCGGTCGAGTTGGCACTTCGCTTCGCTCATATGCCGAAGAAACATATTCACATTGAACGGTTCGCATTTTAAGAATTTGATTCGGACAGTTTTTGTACAGCTGTACAAAAACTGTCCGATGAAATCTCTATTTTTCTTCATCTTTTCTCCGGTTATATTTTAGGTATTATGGCGGCATGCGTACATCTACTCTTATCTGGATTCTCGTACTTCTCGTGATCATAGGCGCTGGTGCTTATATGGTTTTGCGCCGCCCCGTAGTTCAGGCACCACAGAGCTCAAACACGACATCGTCTACTACCGCATCGTCTACGCCCCAGGCAGTGGTTTACGATAATTCCCAGTATGGCTTCAAATTCCCTTTGCCGGACTCCTGGCGCGGCTATTCGATTGTGAACGGAACCTGGCAGGGAACCATCTTTGATAAGAGTGGTAGTGAGGTAAGCACCAAGACAGGTCCGGAAATTATGATCCGGCATCCGTTATGGACGAGCGCTACGCCGCGACAGGACATTCCCATAATGATATTCACTTTAGATGAATGGAATTTAGTGATTGCTGGCCAATCATCTACGCCCACTACATTTATGAGCGTAAGTGCAGCGCCTATTCCGCCTTCGGAACTCGGGCGGAATGCAAAATATGTATTCGCCCTTCCCGCGCGCTACAATTACGCATTTCCGACCGGTTGGGAAGAAGTACAGACCATCCTGAGTTCTCATCCGCTCACGGCATATAATCCGTAGTGGTATAGTTAGAGGATGAATCAAAAGCAGGGTTTTGCTGTAATCGCAGTAGCGCTGACTATTTTAGTTATCCTCGTAATTGGCGGTGCTAGCTATTATATTGTTTCGAAAAATACGCCAATTTCCGCGCATCAAGATCAGGCATCGTCAGAAAATAATTTTCCTCCGCCCAACGTCCAGGTTGCTACGCAATCACAGGAAGCGTTTCAGCTGCCGGATATCTATAAGGAAGGTTACTATCATACCCAGGACTGGAAGATAATCGCTGAAGCAAAACCGTTTGAATGTGTTGAATATCAGAGGATGGTACCGGGAGAACAAGGGAGTTCAAGAAAAGTTATTAATGGCTCGACCTACTGTATTCGCATTGGTGGTGACGGTGCGGCAGCGGGAACCTCCTACGAAGATCGAGCATATAGTCGTGAAATGAACGGCAAGTTCATAACCATGAGCTTTTCGCTCGGTATGGTTAATTGCGGTAATTACGACGAACCGCGCACATCCGACTGTCGAAACGAAGAATCCAAGCTCCTAAATACTATTGATGCGCGTATCGATCAGTCTTTTAATGAATTAAAAAATCAGGAAGTTATTTCCGGGTACGGTGCAATAGTATCAAGCAAACCCTTAGCTTCGGGTTGGGAGCTTGAGGTGAATCTTTTGACTCAAAATCCAAAATGGCAGGCTGGCGGAATGAGCAACGAGCCATTTTTGATTGATGAGAATCCGCAAATGAGAACATTTACTATCACTCCTTCGACTAAGGCATATTTCTGCGCTTCACCCACTTCGCCAGCAGAACTTCTAAAGCACTTTCAGACTGAATCCGATCTTAACTACAATAGCCACCCCGTTGCGGTGTTTGAGTCTGTTAGCGGTAATGTAGTTTCTTTCAATTCTTCTTGCGTACCGTAGCAAATGCCAGTTTGACGCAAGTCTAATTTCTGCTATACTATACCCACTTCCGAAGACAGTGGGCCCGCAAGGCCAAGTCTCCAGCGTAGCTTTAGCGAAGCTGGGGAACCCACCGAGGCAAGGACAAGGGAATACCTTTGTCTTCGCGCGACCTTCTGGAAGACAAAGGTCGATTTTTTTTATTGATGGTGTTTCGCGAAGCGATTACAGCATCAATAACCCTCCGAAGCTTTAGCGTAGGAGGGATCCTCCTTCGCCAAAGGCTACGGAGGATGTAAGATTTTCTAAATAAATTAAGAAAATCTAAACATGAAAACACGCAAACAAAAAGAAGCGGATCTCAAAGCGGCAGGCGATTTGATGGCTAAAAGCCAGACGCTCGTCTTTACCGATTTCGGGAGCGTTGCTTCGAAAGAAATGCAGAATCTCCGGCGCGCGGTACGAGCCGCAGGTGGAGAATTCAAAGTAGTAAAAAAGCGTTTGCTGGGAGTGCTCTTCAAAGAGAAGGGAATCGACTACGATGTCCGTCAATTTGATGGCTCGGTAGGCACCGTGTTCGCTGAAAAAGGCCTGGATACGATCGGCGCGCCGATCTATAAGTTCTTTCACGGACTGGGAGCGGATACCAAGGCAAAAGCCGAATCCGTAAAAAAGATTCTTGGCGCCTATGACCTTGAAGCCAAAGCGGGTGTGCCGCGCGAAACCGTTATGATGATCGCGCAACTGCCGTCTCGTGAAGTACTCCTCTCGCAACTCTTGGGTATGCTTTCGGCTCCGATGAGCCAGCTCATGTATACCCTGCAGCAAAAGTCGGAAAAATAAATCAGAATATAGAATTTAGAATTTAGAATAGAGAATATAGGGTGACAAATTTCCCTAAATTCTAAATACTAAATCCTACAAAAAACATGGAAAAATTTGATTCAATCATTGCGGAACTCGAAAAGTTCTCCGTAGTCGAGCTCGCTGAGCTCGTCAAAGCCCTCCAGGAAAAGTGGGGGATCAGCGCGGCTGCTCCGGCAGCGGCAGGTCGCGCAGCGGCTGCTCCGGCAGAAGAGAAGACCAGTTTCAACGTCTTCTTGAAGGCTGCTGGCGATCAGAAGCTGAATGTCATCAAAGTAGTGCGTGAAGCGACGGGTCTTGGTCTCAAAGAGGCAAAAGATCTCGTAGACGGCGCACCGAAGATGGTGAAAGAAGGCTTGAAGAAAGAAGAAGCCGACGAGATGAAGAAGAAACTCGAAGAAGCAGGAGCTTCTGTCGAGATTCAATAATTATGAAGCCCCGACGCTCCGATTACTGATCGGAGGTCGGGGTCCCGACCGAAGCGTCGGGAAAGAAACTCGAAGAAGTAGGAGCTTCTGTCGAGATTCAGTAAGATCCAAATTCGGATGAACCAAAAAACGCCCGCTGGGGCGTTTTTTGGTATTCAGAGGCTCTCTTGACAGCCTATATTGACAAAATAATAAGAAATGATATATAATATAAGCAGACTGAAACTGAAAAGGAGAAAGATATGGGAACGTACATCGCAGTTGGTCTTCTCGCAGCGCTGTTCTTCTTCATCGGAATCCCGCTCCTGCGCGCTGCAAAGAACTCTTCGCTCGCGCCGGACAAGCTTCCGACCCTCATCCAGCCGCTGCCCGTCGCAAGCGTGAGTGAGGAGACGGAGTTCGATGACACGACCGAGGGGCTATTGCCGCTGAAGGAAGTGAGAATCAACCGCCCGCCCCAGGGCACCATGCGGCGCGTGAAGCACTTCCGCGGGCATCTCGTGGGGTACAAATTCGTGCCCTACGGTGCTGCTCGTTCCTAACATCAATGCTCTGCCAATCGGCAGAGCATTTCCATTTGAAAAG
>CAZEJX010000022.1:727-11599 GCA_964512715.1 uncultured Candidatus Saccharibacteria bacterium | reverse complement strand
GCAAAACATCCTCGCATCACGCCGCTGCCGTCATATTTTGGCGACTTTTCCGCGTATTCGATTTCAGGTTTGGAATTGTAGTTGTCCATCTTATTCATTGCAACAGTCGGCAAGCTTAGTCACGAGATCCTCCAAGCTTGAGCTGTCTTTTGCGGTATCAACGACCGTTTTTCCTTCGATGAGTTTCAACTTGAGCGCCCAAAAGATGGAATACACCTTGTAAGCTCGTTCGAACATTTGCTTCGCGCTTTCTTTTCCGCCTTCCGACTGGAGCTTGTTGCCAACTTCGATGAGTCGCATCGTCGTCGAAAGCAGATGCTTCGCGATGCACCATGTCTCGCCTTCATTCTCGGGCATAAGCTCGGCCAGAAGGTTTTTTCGAAGTTCGCGAACCTCCTGTACGCTATCGAAGTATTCGTCCTTGCGGGTTTTAACGCCCGTAAAAAAGAAGTGCTCTTCGAGGCTGATAAGGTTCATGACTGCGACCGAGAGATCTTCCGACGTGGTAAGATCCACACCCGAGCGCTCTTTAAACGATTCTACTTTCGCCAGAAATTCTTCAAGTGTTGGTTTGTTCATAGGATTAGAGCCAGAAGATAAAGAATCCAAGGAGGATCATTATGATTCCAGCAAAGAGACGAACGCCCTTTGTTTTTTCTTTCTTCCACTGCTGCGCCTTTTCCACAATAACCTTATCCGCCGCAATCCAGAGCACGACCGCAAGCGGCAAAACAAGGATTAGGTTATAGAGGGTGAGGTAACCAAAACCCGAGAAGTAGGTTGCATGATCATGCAAGAGGCCAATGACCATGAGGTAAGGACCGCCCATGCAGGGAAACTGACAGATACCAACGAGTGCTCCGAGGCCAAACGCGGCCGGAATGGACGCTTTGTCCATAAGCGCCGCCATTTTGGCATGCGCGACCGCCGGCAATTTGAGCTTGATTGGAAAGCTCGGGAAAAACTCGTTCAAGATGTTAATGATTCCGAAACTCACGAGAAGTGCCGCTCCTACCTTGCCCATGAAGTGCGGCGTGTTGAAGAAGTTCAGCGTTTTCAAGATTCCCAAGCCGATGAGAAGGTAGGCCGTAAATATTCCCGCGATATACGTGCCGCCGATCTGGAGAATCTTTTTTCTCGTGATCTGCATTCCGAAAAGAAACGCGATGGTAATGAGAAGAATCGAGAAAGAACAGGGATGCACGCTGTCGAGAAGAGACGCTACCAAGACGAGGGGCAGGAGCCAGGAACCGCTACCGGAAAGCTTCCAAAGGAAGGAGCCTATAAAAGCGCTGTGCTGCAAGTACGCGATGCCAAGGACCGCAAGGGCTATGACGCTGAGCGTAATCAGAAATCGTTTCATGCCCGAAGGCGGCGTGGAGTTGGGAGGCTCGCCTCCGCAATGAGAATGATCCATATCTTTACGGAGTTACTACTGCTTTTATTTCTAACTTAAGAGCGCTCCCGTTCGCTTCCGTGAGCGTGATAATACGGTCGATGGTGCCGACTCCGGCGGGACCATGAGCATTCGGGTCGAAGATCGCTTCGATGTTCGCTGTAGCACCCGCCTTAATAACATAGTCCGTAGAGGTCATGCCACCCATTCCGGCCATGCCGAAAGGTCCAATTCTCGAATTGCCATCAACGATAAACGCGGTGGTACACATGCAAGAAGTGCTGAGGTCTCGAAGCGTAATATCCTTATCAGTCGGATTCGTCACTTGGAAGGCATGGCTCACCTTGCCGTTTTTCATGGAGATCGTGCCGAAATTGAAGAGCTTTTCCATCGCCGTTAAAGAGGTGGCGCCGCCGGTTTGCACCTGAGTCGGCCCTGCCGAACCGCTGTTGTAGCCCCAAGCCATAAGGCCCACGATAGCCGCTACAACGAGGACTATCGTAATAATTACTGTTTTATTCATGTGAGAGATTGATTAATTAATGCGCGAACAAAAAGAACCGCGATAACGGTTCTGGCTGCAGCAAAGCAAGGTGATTACACCTTATCTTGCTACAGCGAAAGCGAAGCTCGGATCACGCTTTTCGTGATGAGCAATCCAACGAGAGAACTTGATACGGTATGGATATCCTAAAACTTCTGAATAATGTAGTGCATAGAAGATTCTTTTCTCATCCTCATCGTGAGTAAGCGAAATCGTTACGCCATAGGCAAACGCAATGAGAAGAACGATGATTCCCAAAACAGCCGTAGAAAGGCTCTGAAAAGCGTTCATGTGAGCAAAGACGTGCGTGAAGATCATCGCCGGGCAATCTCCGGAAGTCGGACCGGAGCAGTTACCGATCGTTCCGTCGGAGTGACCCATCATCGAGAACCCAAAGACGGCTATGGTAGCAATAGCCATAAACGCGAGGAGCGCAATGATGAATTGGGTATTTCGCATGGTTACTTATTAGAAAGTGTAAAGATTTTGAGCAATTCCGCAACCGCTCGATCTTCTTCTTTCGGCTTCTTCAGCTGGTGCTTTAGATGGGTGCGGACATGATTCTCGAGAAGGAGTCCACTGAGACTTTTCAGAGATTGCTGTACGGAAAGCGACTGATGGAGTAGGTCCACGCAGTATTCTTCTTCATCGATAGCCTTAGCCAGCCCTTTGACCTGGCCCTCAATTATTTTGGCCCGATGCAAGGCGCGTTTCTTGAGTGCGGCGTCCATATATATAGGATATACCCCTACCCCCTATTTGTCAAGTTTACAAATTGATATAGTCCTAGCATACACCTCCTCGTAAGCCATTGTCAAATTATAAATTATATGTTAATATATAGTCAGTTCAAAAAGGAGGCTATGTGAATATCGAGGCATTCCGAAAAGAGAGGCAAATCCTCAAGGAGAAAGGACCGTTTGAAGCAGCTGCGTGGAACCGGCTCTTTGCCGCCCTAAACGGCGCGGCGGGACCGGAACATGTGTCAAGCAACCTCGGCGAAGGCATGCTGGACGAGCTCCAATGTACCTGTGGGTGGAAGAGCAAGCCCTATTGGGATGGAGCTGATATCGCCTGGGATGAATGGATCGAACACGTCGCCGATAGCTGCGGGCTTCTGCCAAAGAAATGCCCTTGCGGCAAGAAGTACATCCCTGCCGATGGCGAATCCGCTTGCCACACGCTTACCTGCGTCACTGATTAAGACCCCGCAAGGGGTCTTTTTTTATTAGAAAATTTGGAGGTTAGCAAGAACGGTGTGATTCAAGGAAATGATCGCGACGAGCACGAGTACAACCATGAGGCCATTTACCACGAGATGCGGATACGTGAAGCCGATATTGAACACTTTGAACGCAAGCGCGATAAATACGATAAGGAGCAGAAGAAGCGCAAATACATCTACAGCGCGGCGCGGATTCGCAGCGAGATCAAATGCGCTCTTGGAGCGGCTCGGAATCTCGGGCTGAGCCTCCCCTACTACAGTCGTGGTAGCCGGCGTAGTGGAAGCAGCGGTAGCAACAAACGTGCTTTCGCCTAAGACCGGTGTCGAGGTAGCGATGGAAGATGATGGGATTTGAATAGGGTTCGCCTTCGCGATCGGTTTTGTGGATGGTGTGGCTGCCGTAGTAATCGCAGGCGAGCCGAAAAGCTGCACCACAAACACTGCCTCGTGGCCTTGGAACACCCCGCGCGCGGAAGCAATACCAATCTCAGTGAAATGATTGTTCAAAATATTAGCCCGATGAAGCGGTGAGCGCATCCAAGCATCAGTAACATCTTTGGAGTCGGTAAAGTCCACCGCAAGATTCTCACCGGCATATACATAGTTGTAGCCGTAGAAATCAAACCAATACCAGGGCGAGAAGCCTTCGGGGGTCACGTGTGCGAAATAACCCTTGGTTGCCATATCGTTCGCCTTTGCCTGAGCGGCGGCCTGGAGCACAGGGTTCACATGCAGCGTATTCAAATCTGCTTCGGAACGGTTCTCATTGGTCTCATCCACGAGAACCGAATTAATGATTACGCCGAGCACTTTGGAGCGCGGCAAAATGACTGTCTTTTCTTTCCAATACCCGGCTTCAACCACAAGCGCGAGAACGATGAAGAAAATCGCCGTGCCGGTGCGCAAAACGTGCGGTTTATGATCATTGCCCTGGTGCGGAATAAACCAATGCTTGAGGCGCCGGAGCACTCGTTTCATAAAATTAGTTATATCATCATTTACGAATCCAAGCAAAGGGAATACGAGTGCCATACCCTACCCTAGCGCCCGTCGATCAATAAAAATCAAAGAAAAAATAAAGAGCGGATAAAAAACACGCTCTCATGTTCGTACGAGCATGAGAGCGTGTTCTGGTTCAACCCTACCCTACAAAGTAGGAAGGAGTGCGTTCAGAGATGCGCGGGTAAGCGGTCCGAAGAAACCACTCACGGGCAGAATGCCGTGTGAACGCTGATAAGCCTTAACTGCCGCAAGTGTGAGCGGACCGAAGTAACCGGTCGGCTCCGCATTAAAGAGGCCGAGTTTCTTCAAGACTTTCTGGAGCTCCGTCACATCGCTGTCGCGCATACCGTAGCGTAAGTTCTTCGTGAACTGGAAGATCGAAGCACCGAGCACTTTTCCACCGCCAGTCGAAGCGCTGCCCGTGCCGTTTTCAGTGGGACCGGTCGAAACACCCAAGACCTGTCCACCACCAGTCGCAGGACCGCCGGTCGAACCAACACCCGTTGAGGAACCACCCGTGCCAGTCGCTACCGGACCGTTCACGTAACCATAGACGAAGTTCTGGACATCAGACTGCACTGCCGGAACGCCATCGTAGCAGGAAATAACTTTCAAGTTGAGGTTCACCTTGAGCTCAATCGTGGTGTACGGATTGCTCGTCGAGCAGTTCGGCGTCGTGCCGTCATCCGTGTAGCGGATGCTTGTCGCTCCCGCTGCGGTTAAGTGGATGAACTGGCTGCCCACATAATCACCCGGCGGTAAATCAGTGTGCGGCGGATCAATCACCACCATCGAAACGGTCGCAACGTTGCTCAAGGCATCTGGGTTCGCGGAGGTGTTGTCATTGATGCGGAACTGGAATGAATCTCTGCCGCCAAAGCCCGGATTAGGGGTGTAGGTAACCTGATTACCAATTACTTCGCCGAGCACGCCATGCGCCGGAGCAACATAGATCTGATACGTTAAGGTGTTCGGCGGTAAATCATCGTCATGTCCACCGAGCGTAATGAGGAGGGCGTTATTAGTGGTCGTCGTCGCGAACTGATCATCCGCTACCGGCGAGATATTCACTTCGTTCACCGTCGTGGTTACGGTTTCACTATCACTGCCACCCGCACCATCCGAGACTATCACATCAAAGCCATAGATACCTGGTCCCTGTGCCTCCGTAGGCGTCCAGGTAAACTGACCGGTCGAACTATCAATAGAAGCACCGGCAGGGGCTCCAGAGAGGCTGTAGACCGGCGTACCGCCATCCACATCAGTCGAAGTCGCGGTGAAACTCAACGTCGTGAGCTCATCCACTACCTGGCTACCGATCGCGCCCAACACCGGATCGTCATTTACCGGATTTATGGTAATCGAGACATCCGCAGAAGCCGCGCTCCAGGCACCGGCATTATCGCGTACGCGGAAGGTAATCGTATCCGAGCCATTGTAGTTAAGGTTCGGGGTGTAGGTACCCGCACCGGTCGTCGTGCTGTAGGTAAAGACACCATTGGCCGGTCCGGAGAGTACTTCGTATTCCACCACGGTACCGTCCGTATCCGTACCACTCAGATTAATCGGGAGAGCGTTGTCTTCATCTACCACGAGCGAATCAGCATTCGCAGTCGGCGGCGTGTTCGTAATCGTAAAGAGCGCGCCGGTGAATACGAGATTGTAGTTTGAACTCAAGGCCAGCGTGCCCTGGGTGATGTTATACGTGCCTACCGCCTCACCCGGATCGCGCGTGAGCGCGCCGGTGAAGCTATCACTGAAAGAAAGTGGATCATTCGTGTATGTCAGCGCGGGATCAGAGGTGCCGAAGACTTTGGTTCCCGCATCGGCGGCAACGTTAATCGTCTTCGCGGTGATCGTGAACGTACCCGGCGTGAAGGTTGCTGTGTAATTACTCCCTGCCGAGAGAGCTACGTTTTCGCTAATCGCGTACGTATTAACGCTTTCCCCTGCTGCACGCGTGAGACTGCCCGTAATGCTATCACCGCCAACAAGGTCACCCGGATTGGGGGTATAGGTTAAAGCTGGATCAGCATCGCCATAGACCTTAGAGGCATTATCCGCCGTAATGGAGAGGGAGCGAACAGTAATATCAGCAGTTGTATTTGCCGTCGTGCTCAACAGATTGTAGTTACCCGCATCCGCGCCGGAAATAGAGATACCGCTTACGCTGACCGTTTTTCCGGTACCCACGTTCTTATCCGCAAACGTTCCGGAAGTAGAAGTTGCGGTTACCGTGTCGCCGCCCAACGCGTCCGTCGTGAGGGTTACAGTCGCAGCAGTTGTACCGTCATAGATTTTGTTCTGGCCGGTAGCAGATACGGTGAGATCCTTTGCTGTAATCGTGCCGTTCGTGCTCGGAGTAAAAGTTATCGCATAGTTGTTGCCACCATTGCCGTCGCTCACGGTGCCCGAAGGGGTGAGAGTTTTACCGGTACCTGCATTTTTATCTGCATACACTTCGCTGAAGGAACCGCTATCGGTGCCGTAGAGCGTACCTGAAGTGACAGTCGGCGTCGCACTGGCCGAAGTAGTGCCATCATAGGTCTTGCTATCCGCCGCGGCAGTTACCGTAATCGGCTCAGCAGTAATATCGCCAGTCGCGGAAGCCGTAGCAATATATTTACCCGCGTCCGCGCCGCCAAGAAGGCCGGAGAGTGTTACGGTTTTGCTCGTCCCCGCATTTGCGTCCGTGAAAGAGCCCGTTGCAGTGGAGGTGCTTACGAACACAGTATCACCGCCCACGACACCGCCACCGAGCGAGGCAGCCGAGGCATCAATCGTAGCGACAGTCGTACCATCAAATACTTTGCTAGTTACGAGAATACCGGTGATCGTGAGTGTTTTCTGCGCAATCGCAAACGTCTGTTGCACATCCGGCGCAGGATTGTAAGTCGCATCGCCCGCCTGGGATGCAGTAATCGTGCAGCTGCCGTTGCTTATAAGGTGGATCACATTACCACCGGTTACACTGCAAGCAGAAGAAAGCGTGCTGAAACTTACCGGTAAGCCGGAAGTAGAAGTTGCATTCACGCTGAAATCCGCATCGCCATAAACTTTATCCGCCAACGGACCGAAAGAAATTGTCTGATCAATCGGATCAACCGCAAAGGACGCGGAGATCGTGTGATCCGCAGTCACATTGTTAAAGGTATAGATAGTGCTGGTTCCTACCGGAAGACTGTCTACCAAGACGCTCGCAATGTGGTAGCCCGGATCGGCAGTAATCGTGAATCCCTGACTACCTGCGTCGGGAACGGAAACACCAGGACCAGCGGGAGAAATCGAGCCATTGGCTCCAGTCGAGACCGTAATCGTATGGGTGGCAGGCGGAGCCGGACTTACCGTCACCGTACGCGTCACTTCGAGAGCGGCATTTCCCGCCGCATCGGAAACATTGTAATGAACCGTAAATGTGTTGGGCGCGGATGTATCTACCGGACCAGGGGTCACTGTCGTAACAATACTCCCGGTAATAGTACCATCTACAATATCAGACGCGGTCGCACCAGCATCAGTGTAGGAATCACCTACCGTGAGAGGCACTGTACCGCTCCCCAAAAGCGTAATCACGGGCGCAGTGGTATCTCCTACATGAATAGAGAAAGTCGTTGGAGTTGCGACGTTGCTGTGCGCATCCGTTTTAGTACAGGTAACAGTCGTCGTGCCAAGCGCAAACGTGCTTCCCGAAGCGGGCAAACAGCTTGCAGCCAAGGTGCCGTCTACTGCATCAGTCGAATTTGGAGCTGTATAGGAAACCGCCGCACCGGAAGGCGAAGTTGCCTCCGAATTTATGTCTGCGTGTCCAGCAATAACCGGCGCGGTAGTATCCACGAAAGAAATTGACGTATCGCCTGACATCGTCGAAGTGCCGATGGTAAGAGATGCCGTACCAACCGCGCTTGCGCTCACGTTGCGACTGATAACACCACTCACGCTCGTTCCCGATCCGCTCGGCGTACCAAACGTACTATTTAAAGTAGCGGATGTACCATCCGGAACCAGGTGATTAAACGTATCTCGAAGCGTAATCGTGAGAATGGCAATACCCGGAGCCTCAACCGTGGTCGAATTGGCCACAATACTGGCTTTGGCAACTCCGCCCGCAGCCTGCGACAATGCGCCGAAATTAGTGGAGTCATTCGTGATACCCGCAATCGTCGCAGTGCCGGGATTACCGGAAGTTCTTAAAATGTTTCCGGATTGCGGCAACGAAGTTCCGTCCGTAGAACGAACTTTGATACCGCTCACCGTTACCGTATCAGTCCTAGTCGTATTATTTTTTACTTTGAACGTAAGGGTAATCGCTGAAGTAGAAACGCTAATGCTTTCATTCGAAACATTGCCGGGATTTGCGGCAACCACTGATCCCGTAGCTGCTTGGAATTCCCAACCGCTCGGGGCAGTTAAGATTAACGTTTCAAAAGCACCGGCAGTATCTGCAAAATCAGTCTGAGCACCTTCGGTAATAACAATATTACCTATCGAAGTGTACGCAGGCGAAGAACCATTCGCCGCTTTATCAACTGAGATATTTCCGCCACTCGGAGCGGCCGTTACGCTAACCGCGGCAAACGCATGACCGGCAAACAAAAAACCGCCCAACAAAACTATGGCGGCGGCGCTTAAAACTACTTTATGTAAAACATCTCCCTTCCCGCGAAAACGAGCACCCACCCACTTCGGCGACAAGATCTTCTTCATTTGTATAATATTTTTTAATTTTTCGAAAACCTACAAGTATGTCAATCTAACTCTTTGGTAAGGACTTTGTCAAGCTTTTATGAAGTTATTCTGAAGAAAGAAAACTTATCGATGGAAACGCCGAGAACTGGCTGAACGATTGCCGCCATAGCCACCCTGACGGCGCGGCGGAAATGGACGGCGTGGACGATCTTCACGTTCCGGAATAGAAGAAGTACGCGCGGGTGGCAAGTCCGAAGGAAGCTGCGACAACGGCAAAACGGATTTCAGAATCCGTTCGATATCACGCACATCGCGGCGCTGATCCGGAGTCGCAAAGGAAATCGCGTGACCCGCTCCCCCAGCTCGTCCAGTGCGGCCGATGCGATGCACGTAGTCAGACGAGTCATCCGGCAAATCATAATTCAAAACGAGTTCGATTCCCTTCACATCAATGCCGCGCGAAGCAATATCTGTCGCAACCAAGATTCGATACTTGCCATTGCGAAAACCTTCGAGCGCCTCCCGGCGCTGATTTAAGGATTTATTGGAGTGGATTTCCGCGGCGGTATGGCCGGCATCACGCAGCTGTTTTGCAATGCGTTTCGCGCCATGCTTGGTACGCGAAAAAACAAGCACTGAGCCCCGATATTCGGCAAGTAGTTTCTCGAGAAGGCGGGGCTTATCGGGCTTCGGTACAAAGAAAAGCTCCTGGGTAACCTTCGTGGCGGCAGTACCCGGCGGCGCGATCTCCACCCGGGTAGGCACCTGCATCTCAACCTGGGCTATTTTCATGATTTCCGGGGGCATCGTAGCCGAAAAGAGCATGGTTTGGCGCTCCTTCGGTATCGCGGCAAGAATCTTCGCAAGTTGCGGCTTGAAGCCCATATCTAGCATCCGATCCGCTTCATCAAGAACTAAAAGCCCCACACCGCTAAGTTTCACGGTCTTTTGATCCAAGTGATCAATAATGCGTCCGGGCGTACCAATCACAATGTCGGGATTTCGGCGAAGCATTTGGAGCTGGCGCGGCATGGGTTCACCGCCGATGAGAACCGCTGTTTTTAAACCCAGGGCACCGCCTACTTTCTGAAACGTTTCCGCTACCTGAAGTGCAAGCTCACGCGTCGGCAAAACAACTAACCCCAATGTACCGCTCAAGGCCGCCTGAATCATGGGAATGCCAAAGGCAAGCGTTTTACCCGTACCGGTTTGAGCAATGCCTACCAAATCTTTGCCTTCAATCAATTGCGGAATGGATTTTTCCTGAATCGGCGTGGGAACCGTAAAACCGTGCTTATCAAGCACGGCTAGAATATTCGGCGCGATGCCCAGACCGTAAAAACCGGATTCGGAACTCATAGGCTCCCATTATGGCACATTAATTGCGTTATGGCACCTTTATTCCGAATGCTATAATAGAGGCATGAACAAAACCTGGTGGATCATTATCGCGGTAATTGTGTTTGCTGCAGGAGGATATGGCGTCTGGGCTAAAACGCATCCGGCTGGCCCCGGACCGCTTGATGAATTTGCGAAGTGCCTCACTCAAAAAGGCGCCCAATTTTATGGCGCATATTGGTGCCCGCACTGCAATAACCAGAAAAAAATGTTTGGCAGCTCGGCGCAGTATTTGCCGTATGTGGAATGCTCTTCGCCCGATGGCCAATCACAACTCCCCGTGTGCACTCAGAAAGGCGTGACTGGCTACCCCACCTGGTTTTTTGCTGACGGTTCGAAACTCGAGGGCGAAGTCGCGCTTGCTACCTTAGCCCAAAAAACCAGCTGTCCACTGCCCCAGTAAACCCTATACCGTAAAAATGTCCGCTCAAGAATTTTCCTACGCATTGGCACTCGCGACCGTGCTCGGCGATATTCTCGCAGTAATTCTCCTCGTACTCCTCTTTACCAATCACCCGCTTCGCCGGTCACTATCGCGTCTTTCTCTTCACGCGATGTGGTTAATCGCCATCTCCGTCACCGTAACCAGTCCCATCTCTTCGTATTTTTTCTACTACGCGG
>CAZEJX010000022.1:0-717 GCA_964512715.1 uncultured Candidatus Saccharibacteria bacterium | reverse complement strand
GGCGTCGACCCGGGGGTGGCGGTACAAGAGAACATTGCGGCGGTTGTCGAAACCGGGACTTTAAGGCGGACAGTCGGGCGCAGATTGTTCTGCATATAAGTAACTCCGTGTTGAGGAAAGAACGCGTGATGTGGGCTTTCGCCCGGTGCCCCCCGGCGTACTCACAGGGGGCCCTGAAAAGGCCGCGCCCCGCCGTTAAGCGGGCGTCGGCATGCAATGCCGTGTGCAATTCGCGATATGACTCGCGCAGCAGGTCACCGATCGCTTGCCAATCCGGTTGCGGCGCTTGCGCGTCGCCGAGCTTGCCGGCGCGGGCACGAAGCGCGGCAGCCGCCGCCAGTCCCGTTTCCGGCGTTTCGTAGAGCAATCCGTACGCATGCGCGATAAGCGAGTCGCCCACTCGATTGCCTGGCTCTCGGGCATCGGAGCAGTACTCGCCTTCTATAATCACGGACTCCAAATGGGCTGGTTTGCAGAAAGGGGCATCTGCGGCACGGGACCGACGGCAATTTCCTGCGCGAAGATTTACGTATTGCAATTCGGCTTCGTGACGATCCCCTGGATGGCATTCACTGGCTTCGTACTCTCCTTCCTCCTCGCACTCCATATGGAGTCAACGGAAGCGAATTAAGCGTATGGATTGCCCTTTTTGCATTCCCGAACACGACAAAGATCGCCTCCCTGAAAACCGCGAGACCTGGTACGCGACTCTTTAAA
>CAZEJX010000021.1:0-12410 GCA_964512715.1 uncultured Candidatus Saccharibacteria bacterium | reverse complement strand
TATCGGGAGAATTCAGCACAATGAAATCAAGATTTTTCTTTTTCAGTTTCTTCTGACCGCGCTTTTACAATTCCCTGCAAGACCGCAGCAACTGGCACCGCCACTAACGCTCCCAAGATACCGTCAATCTCAAGACCGATTAAGAGCGCGATGATGACAATGACCGGATGAAGATCCACCGCGCGCTTCGTGACGAGGGGCACCAGGAAATGCGCTTCAATCTGTTGCACGCATAAGAAGACGAGGAGAGTATAGAACGCGAGCTTAGCGGAAACCGTAAGCGCGATCAAGACTGCCAGTCCGCCGGAGATAATCGGCCCCACGAACGGCATGAGTTCCAGGAACCCCGCTAGTACACCAAGCACAAAAGCGTGTTTGACGCCAAGGACGGAAAGCGCGATCCAGACCAAAAACCACATGATAAACGATAAAACGAGCTGCGCCTGGAACCAAAACCCGAGCTTTTTCTGGGCGCGAAGATAAATGCGAATAACCCGGTTTTCGTTAACGTTTGGAAAGACCGCCCGAATGAAGCGTTCCACGCCGTTTTTCGTAAGCGAGAGATAGAAAGAGCTGATAAGCACCGTAACCGCAAGCACCGCGCCGCCGAGTGCCTGCGAGAAAAATCCGAGCGGTGATCCGTTTTTGGAAAGATAATCTCCGGCAAGATTATTAAGCGCCGAAGAGAGCGATCGGCCTGCTTCTGTGCCCCGAAGCGGTGAAAGTAAACGCCCAATAAGCAGTTGATTATCGCCCGAGAGTAAATTATTCACATCCACCAGGATGAACGGAATCACAAAGTAGACGAGAATCGCGACAAAGAGCGCTCCCGCGAGAAAGATAAGAATAACGGCGAGGGTACGCGGCACGCGATGTCCTTCGAAAAACGCGATAATCCCCTCAAGTCCGGAAGAAATAACGAGGGCCAGAAAGAGAGCGAGGATGAAATCCCTGCCCATGAAAAGAATGGCCGCAAAAATGAGGAAGATAAATATCCGCCACAACGCGGTCCAGGAAATGGTCACAATCCGCTTTTCCATAAGTTCATAGTAAAGAGTAACCAGTAAATAGTAAACGGGATAAAGGCTCTAGGTGATGCAAGCTTGACATATATACAATATATAGTATATATTAGCCAGTCCTTTAGGGAATCAAATAGTGGGATATAACCGCAAAACAAAGAGGAGAAAGAAATGAAAAGGTTTTTGGTGCTCATTGCTCTTGTTTCGACGACACTCTTCATGGTGAACTGCCGCAGAGAAGCTCTCTCCACTACTGAGCAGAACCGCCAACAGCACGTCACCTCCGCTCTTCTTCAGGCCGTCCCGGGTGATCTCATCGAATTCAACGATGGCACCATCATGCGCATCGGGGGAAGTCTGAAGCCAGAAGACACCGGCTTAGAAAGAATCGAGGTGCGACTGGATTATCCAGGGACGCAAGGCGATCGTTCCCTGATCGACCCGGCGCATGTAAAAGCGGTCTACCGGCACACTGTGCCCACGCGATACGTCGGAACCGATGGTCTTCCAAGTAATCCCGAACGGCATGCGTGGGAAGAGGCTGCAGTCCGCTTCACCCTTCAAGGAACGGATGAACCGCGAAAAATCGCGAAGAAGTAAAATCAGCGCGGCTCGTACACGAGCCGCGCTTTTTCGTATCAAGAAGTTTAGAGTGGCGGATTCTCTAATATCTTCCTCAGCGGTTCAGCATCCTCGATGGGGCCGACAGCAGAAAGGGTGTACATCTCTTTTTTAAAAATCTCCCGAGCCAAAGACTGCAATTCTTCCGCGGTAATATGTTCCATCTTTTCCACCAACTGCTCCGGAGTCAAAAGCTCTTTTGAGAAAAGCTCCTGATCACCGTAAAAATCGGCCAGCGAATCCGAGGTCTCAAGACCAAGCATAAAAATACCCGTGAAGTGGTCTTTTGCTTTACGCAATTCTGCTTCGGGGATGAGCTCATCCCGTAACCTGCCGCATTCTTCGACGATTGCCTGCAGTGCATCCTCGAGTTTCGCGGGCGCAAGCCCTGCGCTCACCGCAAAATAACCGTGATCCACGGACGCATGGCTTTCACATTCCACGGAGTATGCAGCGCCCATTTCCTCGCGAATCCTTCGCGGCAGACGCGAGCTCATTCCCCCACCGAGAACGTGGGCTAAGAGATCAGCGCTGTGGCGCCGCGGATCCATAGCGGAAAACGTAGGCACGCCAAACATAATCTGGACTTGATCCGAAATCTTCGGATCCTGTAAAGTAACGCGAACACCCGGTTCCCGCAGCTGGGTCGCGATTTTAGCGGGAGGCAAAGTGGCGATCAAAGAACCAAACCGCGCCTCAATAAAAGCGAGGATTAGAGCTTCCTCGAAATCGCCTGCCACAATAATAATAGTAGAAGCCGGATGGTAGCGCGCGCTCCGGTAGGCAATAATATCTTCCCGTGTAGCGGCGCGTACGGTATCTTTGGTGCCAATCACGTTCCAACCTGCCGGCTGATCGCCATAGAGCGTTTCCATAAAAAGAAAATGCGAACGCCAGCCAGGAAGGTTTTCGCGCATATTGATTTCTTCAATGATCACGCCCCGCTCTTTTTCGATTTCTGTAGCATGAAAAATCGGCTCCAGGTACATATCGGAAACCAAATCCAAAATCTGCGACAGTTTCTCCTTACGCGCTTTAGCGTAATAGCCGGTAAGCTCCGGCATGGTCATAGCGTTATATTGTGCGCCCAAACCCTCTAGCTCGCCCATGATCATGCCCGGCTCCGGGCGGCTCTTGGTTCCCTTAAAAACGAGATGCTCTAAAAAATGCGAGATGCCAAGCGTGCGCTTTTCTTCATATTCCGAACCTGCCTCCGCAAGCACGAGGACCGTGGCAGTAACACCGGGTTGCGGCGCCAAAATCACCCGCAGTCCGTTCGGCAAGACAATTTTTCGGGGAGGAACAGTCATGGGCGGTTATTGTAGCACTCAAACCTTAATATGCAATCACCCACCCTCTATCCGCCGATGACGTCAATATCGTTCTGGAAGCTGGCGGCTTTATCTACCACGCGCTGTCCATAGACATTAGTACAGACGTAGCGCTGCCAGTTACCACCGCAGTAGTATTTCGCTGCCGCCATGCGCTCATTGCTCGCCGCACCCGCATCACGCAGGTAGAGGGCCGCGGCGATGAAAGCATCTTGGTTATTCCAGGGACTCGTAGCTGCCGCGCCCGTAATTGCTCTGATACGCGCGTCGTACCCCTGCCAGGTTGACGGCAGGAATTGCGCCGGACCCATTGCGCCGCCATACACACCGTCGGCATTCGGGCACGATACTTTCTGTTTCGCCGGATCAATATTGAGGCGTGCGGTGATAGCGAGGAAGACGGGCTGCTCTTTCGGATTCATCGCAGTCGTATAGCTGCACTGACCGACATTTTTACCGAGTGCGGATTCGTGATCCAAAATCGCAAGCAAAAAAGCAGGGCGCACGCCCGTAGCAGCACTTGCCACTTTCGCGTATTGATAGGCCTGACCAAAGGTCATCTGGCCACCACCCAAAAGTGTATAGAGACGCGCACGAATTTGGGCGGCTTGGGCCTGCGTGTCTTTGAGCATCGCCTGATATTTAGACTCTTGCCCTTTGGTCTGGCTAAGTAATTGATCTTTCTGACTCTTAGTTTGCTTCACATCCTGCGCGGTAGCAGCGGTTGCCGCCGCAAGGGTCTGCGCGTCCGCTTTCGCGACCGTAAGCTCCTCCTTTTTGCCGGCAAGTTCATCGCGCAGATCCTTAATCTGCTGGATGGTCGTACGCAAATTTTCCTGCACCATCGAAGTGTTCGAGAGATCATTAAAGAAATCGGAAAGCGTGGGGTTCCTCAAAAGCACTTCGAACGTAGAAGCAGATTCGTTTTGGTAGAGTTGGCGTAAAAGCAAGGAGAGATTGCCCTCATCCTTATCAATAGAATTCTCGAGATCGGTAATTTTAAGCTGGGTAGCGGTAATCTGGCCGGAAAGATCACTGATCTTGAGGTTTATGGCACGAATCTGGAGATTGAGTTTTGAAACTTGCGCGTTCAATTTGCTGATCTCGCCCGATAAGCTCTTGCCTTGCTTCTGATAGGTCGAAATCTGATTTTGATACTGCGTGATCTGGCCCTCCAGATCTCGAAGCTGTGCTTCAAGCGCGGTGCGGTCTTCATCAACGGTCGCGTTCGCGGTAGGCGCCGCGGCGGGACCGCTCATGATCATCATGCCGATCGCGGTTAAAACCGCGACGGTCTTAAAGAATTCCTTAACAGGTAAGGTTAAACGGCGGGGACTTAAATTAAGAATGTTCGATCTCTCGCGTGGTGTATTAGGCATTCGGAGCTGCCTCCTCATCCTTGGCACGTTCTGCGGCTTTCTCTTCAGATTCCACTTTCACGTCCGCAACGTCCATGGCCGGAGGCGTGATTTCTTCTTCCGGAGCCGGTTCGGTTAGCGTCACGAGCACGGTCTCCGGATCCAAAAGTACTTTGACGTTTTTAGGAACCACAATATCTTTTACGTAAATGCTTTGGTTCAGTTCGGCAAGAACCGAAAGATCAACGCTAAACGAATGGGGCAAGTCAGCCGGCAATGCTTCAACTTCAATTTCTGAAACAGCCTTGTTGACCACACCACCCTTTTCCTTTACTGCGGGCGCGTCGCCGATGAATTCCACCGGCACCGCCGCGGTAAGCTTCTCATCCATGCGAACTCCGTAGAAATCAATGTGGATGATTTCATTCGTAACCGGATCATGCTGCACATCGTGAACCAGACAGGGCTGCTTCTTCCCATCCAAAAGCAAGGTAATAACAGTGTTTTCGCCAGCTTGTTTGAAAAGCTTTTCGAAAACCTTGCGGTCTACCGTGAGGGTCTCATTTTTCATGCCATGACCATAAAACTGGGCAGGAATGAGCCCTTCGTTACGAAGATGGCGTACTGTTTTGCCAAAAGCAGTGCGGGAAGTCGTCTGAAGTTCCATATACATCAATCTTATCAGCTTTTCCGGAATATTTCAAGAAGACCAGTTTACGTAAAAAATAAAGAATTCCGCAATCTATGACGGACGAATGAAGGAATAATTACCGGAAACGAGGTTCAAAATACAAAGCCGCCAAGATTAGCCTTGGCGGCTCTCCTTCAGGTAGACTTTACCGCAGAACGTATCGCCTCTACTTTCTCGAACATAAAACGCAACTCTGGCGGCAAACCACTTTCCGGCCAGGCAGCTACGGTATAGTCCTCAATCTTGTGCAAAGTTGGCAGCTCCTTAAAAGAAAATGGCGCAACACATTGTTTGGCGGCTTCGAGCTCTTGGCATCGCTCAATGAAACGGGTATACACCTCATCTTCGCGCCGAACAGGATTTCCTTGCGCATTGCAAAGTTTCTCCACCCTAAATCCATGATTCTCAGTGACGTAGCGGATTTCCCAATAGATTCTCACCTGCACTCCTTTCTAAAAACCGCTGACTTGTTCCAGCTTATGACAAATGAGAAAACAGCGCAAGGCGCTGACGCACCACTTTCTTAACTGCATCCACCGCCGGCGCGGCAAGCTTATATGGCGCGACGCTATCACCTTTGAGACCCGCGATCATGCCCTCTTTCCAGGCCCGGCGAATTTCGGTGTTGATATGAATAATGGAAATCCCCGCGGCAATTGCCGCAGTAAAATCTTCGTCAAGAATCCCGGAACCGCCGTGCAAAACAAGAGGAATCTTCACGGCTTCCTTAATCGCTTTCACCCGCTCAATATCCAATCGCGGCGATGGCGCGTTTTCGAACATACCGTGAATGTTGCCCACAGCGGGGGCGAGCATATCCACGCCGGTTTCCGCTACAAATCGCGCTGCATCTTCGGGGCGAGTCATCTGCTCCGCAGTAATCGCGGCACCTTCCGGAAGTTCCTTGAAAATCTCCGACGAACTTCCGATATACCCAAGCTCGCCTTCAATAATAATCTCCGGGCGAATTGATTTGGCGTACTCAACGCAACGCTTGGTCTCCTTGATATTTTCTTCGAGCGGCAATTTCGCGAAATCCGCAATAATACTGTCGTAACCGGCAACTACTGCTTCCTGCACTTTCGGAAATGAATGCGTGTGATCGGCATTCACGAAAACCGGGTAGCCGTATTCTTCCCGCAGGCTTCTCACAAGCGCCACTGATTGCTTCGCGCCAATAAAATCGCGCTCCCCTTCGGAGGTACCGATAATGACCGGCACGTTGAGCTCTTTGGCCGCTTCAAAAATCGCCTTGAGGCTAATGAGATCGGAAATATTGAAGTGTCCGATGGCTTTTCCGCTCGATTGCTGGATTGTTTCTTGTAACGTCATGTACTAAATCGGTTTTGGTTTGTAATCCTCCGGCGCTTTGGCGAGAAAAGCTTCCAATTTTTCCCGGGTCAATAAACCCGCCTGAGCGCCCACCTCTTGGACGACTGACATGGAATTCACCGGACCCCAGCACAAGGCAGTTTCGAGCGGCAAGCCAAGCGCGAGCGCGGCAGTCACGGTTGAGGAAAATGCATCACCCGCACCGGTGCGTTCGTAGGGAGGTTTCGGATCAGGATAGGGGCGCATAAACCACGAACCCGCTTCAGTCTGCGCATACGCGCCCTTGGGTCCATCGGTTACAACCGCGATCTTCGGCCCGAGCGCACGGATTCCCTGCATCAAAATTTTTATATCTTCTTCCTTGGAATTCAAAACTATCTGCGCCTCTTCTTTGTTGCAGAAAAATATCTCGGAACGGGTGTAAATACGCTTGAGGCGATCAGTCCATTTAATCTGAAATGTGTTGGGCTGAAAAGCCAAATTCGTATTCGGATGCTCATCGAGCCAATTGGCAATTTGATCGTGAAAATCCAAAGAATGCTCCGCCAGCGAAGAGAAATAGACCCAGCGGGGATTATCCATGTTGCGCATCGCGTAGGGATATTCTTCGTGCTTGATCAAAATAGTACGGTCATCATGGAACCATAAAACGAAATGATAATTGGTTTTCATGCCGGAGTGGGACTGGATAAACTCCGCAGAAACTGCGTTCGCGGCCAGGGACGCCAGACATTCCTTGCCCTGGACATCATCCCCTATATCCGAAACAAGAGCGCTTTTCAGTCCGAGGCGAGAAGCCGCTACCGCCGCGTTCGCGGGATTTCCCACGGCGGGAATCACCCAGACATTTTCATACGGAATCTTACCGCCATATGCCATAGACAAAATCCGGTGTTCACCTAAAGCATCCGCGGTAATTTCAGCTTCTTTTAATTTGATAAAGGCATCGGTAACAATGTCGCCGATAGCTACAAAGTCGTATTGCATAGGGATAGTATATCAGGTTGGAGCGGACAGTTTACAGAGCGCAGGAAAACCAGCGAAGACGCACAAGTTCTCGGGCATTAAATCCCTATGCCCGAGAACTTGTGCGCCGAGCTACTTTGAGCGTTTCAAGAGCCGCTTTGCCGCAGCGATAATCGCAGGCGCATCCATGCCGTATTTTGCCACAAGCTCCGAGGGCGCGCCTGATTCGCCAAAAACATTTTGCATACCGACAAATTCCATAGGCAAGGGTGCTTCGCGAGCAAGGAGTTCTGCTACAGCTGCGCCGAGACCGCCGCTTACCTGATGCTCCTCCACCGTCACTACTCCTCCCGCTTTCTTTGCAAGTGTGGTAATTGTTTTGGCGTCCAAAGGCTTTACGGTATGCGAATTCAATACGATGACGCCGATCTTTTCTTTCTCAAGCTCACGCGCGGCAAGAAGTGCCTGATAGAGCAATGGTCCGCAACCCACAATGAGTGCCCGCGGGCGCAATGTTGCCGACGGCTCCCACATCACATAGGCTTTGCCGGGAACAAACGGCGTGCGCTCTGTAGTCATCACCGGCGATTTCTCACGGGCAAAACGCAGATACACCGGTCCCCAAATTTTTGCTGCTGCTTCCGTTGCTTTGCGAGCTTCAATCGCATCGCACGGCACGATGACCCTCATATTCGCCATGACCCGCATAGTGGCAATATCTTCAATCGCCTGGTGGGTGGCTCCGTCCGGACCCACCGAAATACCCGCGTGGTGACCGGCAATTTTTACATTGGAATCATTGTACGCGATCGTGGTGCGGATCTGCTCCCAATTTCTGCCGGGAGAAAACGTTGCGTAGGAAGATATGAAAGGAATCTTCCCCTGTGCGCCAAGCCCGGCAGCAACCGTTGCCATATTTTGCTCCGCGACACCGGCTTCAAAAAAACGCTCCGGAAATTCTCTCTTAAATGCTTCCGCGCGCGTGGATTCCGTAAGATCGGCGGAAAGCACAACTACATTCTTATCGCGCTTCCCAGCTGCTACAATCCCTTCGCCATAGCCGTCGCGGGTAGGCAATTGCAGCGCTTTCGCGTCGAATAATTTCGCACTGAGTTTTGCTGTCTTTGAAAGCATAATATGTCCGCAAGAGCGCGAGTGTCTCGTCCCGCCCTTGCCACAGCCCACCACGCGGCGGGCTATGCCTTGAGGTTATTTCTCTACTTTATACATACCGCCCGCGCAGCACATACAGCCACATCTGCGGCCACGGCCAAAAAGGGCCAAGAGACCAAAGATAAGCGCGTTCACAATCCACCACTGAGCGCCATAGTTCCATACCGTAACGTCTTTCGTTACCGATACCCAGGCAGCGATCGTAAATACGATTGCTAGAGCCCAGAAGATCCACGACAGAGCCGGCATAATGCAGCAGCTCCAGTGCCAACCATGATGATGGCCTCCCATGCCGTGCATATGTCCGCCGTTTTCCATAGTTTCCATGTTGTAGTAATTATCTGTTCCCCGACCTTTCATTCGCTCGTCATTCCGAGCGCAGCGAGGAATCCTGATTCACAAAAGATTCTTCGCTTCGCCCAGAATGATCGACTGTTATCTTAGTGTATCATTGATGCTCTGAAACTATTTTCCCTCGGAGCGTGCGCAGTTCTTTAAGCGCGACCTCCGCTTCCTCACGCGTCGGCGGCTTGCCGTGCCACTCGTAATTATTTTCCATAAAATCTACGCCTTTACCGGGAATCGTGTGCATGATAATAACCGTAGAACGCTCATGGATCGCTTTGGCCTCTGCCGCGGCGCCGATAATCGCCGGGAAATCATGACCGTTCGCCTCAATCACGTGCCAATTAAAGGCCTCGAATTTATCCTTCAGCGGCTCGAGCGGCATGATATCCTCCGTGAATCCATCGATCTGAATATTATTGCGATCGATAATCGCGGTGAGATTCGCTAATCTTTCCTTTCCAGCGAACATCACTGCTTCCCAGGTATTCCCCTCCTGAAGCTCGCCGTCAGAGAGGAGCGCATACGTCCGCCACTTCTTGTGATCCAAGCGGGCAGTGAGCGCGCATCCAATCGCCTGCGAGAGTCCGGAGCCCAGAGGGCCCGAAGTTGTTTCGAGGCCGGGCAAGGCATTGCGGTGCGGGTGCCCCTGGAGACGCGAGTTGATTTTACGTAAAGTCTTGAGCTCTTCTACGGGGAAATAGCCAGCGCGAGCAAGCGTGGCATACAGCACCGGGCAGATATGTCCGTTTGAAAGCACGAGCCGGTCGCGATCTAACCACAAGGGATCTTTCGGCTTGTGATTTAAGATATGAAAATAAAGCGCGGTAAACACATCTGCCATGCCAAGCGGCCCGGCAGAGTGGCCGGAGCCAGCGGCAACAAGCATCTTGATAACATCTTGGCGGATGGTGTTTGCCATCTCTTCCAAGAAGCTCATTTTGTGATCATGCAAGTTCTCCATAAGTATATGGCAATCGAAGTCTTTCATTACATTCAGGACGACAATAATTCTTCGTAAGCTCGCTCGGGGTGATGCGAATCAAAAATATAATGATCCGAAATCAAGATATCCGCTCCGGCCGCATGCGCGAGGCGCGCGGTTTCGGGCGTAATACCACCGTCAACTTCAATTATAGCATTCGGCGCGTGGTGCCGAATCCAAGAGATTTTCTCGAGAACCCGAGATTGGAATTTCTGACCGGACAATCCCGGGTGCACCGCGAGGATCTGAAACTGCACCGTCTCATGGAGATAGAGTTTCAATGTCTCCGGGTTCGTTTCGGGATTTAACGCGAGCATCACGCTCTTCCCCCGCTCTCGCGCCTTGTCCGCCACAATTTTAAACATACCCGGAGTTACTGCTTCACTATGCACGATGTAGCGCTGAATTCCCGGCACGGTATTCCACTCCGCGACATACTTGAAGGGCTCCTCAACCATAAGATGTACTTCCGTCTTCGGGGCATGCGCATGAGGCCATTTGGCGGGTTCATTCCAGCTCTTATGATAGGTAAAAGCGCCATCCGCGATATCGAGGTGTACCCAAGCCGAAAATTTTCGCGCAATCGAAATCTTTTCGAGCACCTCGCCGGTGGCTCTCACTGGGCAGTTGATAGAAGGGATGATGATTGCCATAATTTTTCAATTTCCAATCAATGTACAATTTTCAAGTATTACATCGTTTTGAAAATTGTTAAATTGTAAAATTCATATTACCCGAGGCCAATTCTCGATCTCTTTGATCTTCTCTATTCTGCGGACGAAACGTTCTTCGCCGGAAAATGGAGTGTTCAAGAAAACCCGCACCATCGCCTGTGCGGCTTCCGGCTCCTCGAAACTCGCCGCCAATGCGAGAATATTCACGTCATCATCATGACGGGCGTCGTAGACCTGGTCAGGATTCAAACCCAGAACGGCGCGAATGCCGCGCACTTTGTTTGCAGCAATATCCACTCCCGCACCCGAACCGCAGAGAACAACTCCCCGGCTGTTTACCGGATCTTCCGCTACTTTTTTCCCCACAATACCAGCCACGTCCGGGTAATCGTCATCCGGTGAGGGCGTAGGATACGTATCGAGTACCTCGTAGCCCAAATTCTTGACGAATGCCAGAAGATTATCCTTGAGCGCCGTACCGCGATGATCCGAACCAAAATAGATAACCATGCCGTTATTATACAGCGCGGAGCCTGCATTTGACATATTGAAGAGCCACAGTGCTTTCAAGAAAGAACAAAAAAAGAGCACAAACCGCCCTGCATAGGGCGGTTTTTTGCCGAGCGCTACTTCTTCCAATCGCGTATTACGATGTGACGGTCCTTTTTCTCGACCACCACTTTCTGGCCATCCTGCCAGCCAAGTTCACGAACCAAGGCGCGCGGAATAGTTACCGCCACGCTGTAACCGGCAAACTTGATGAGCTTGCGGGTCGTATCCCCTTTCTTGCGGTTAGGCATGATTAAGTAATTTTCGATTTCACGACTATTATATACTATAGTATATACTGTAGTATATAATATTTTGCAAGGCTCGTATCTGGGGATAACAAAAAACAGCCGAATCCGGCTGTTTTTTGTTTATTAATAGACCTGGAAACTCTGATTGTTCGAAATACCGTTCGCATTCTCCACATGCACCGCATACATTCCCGGCTGGAGCTCAAGAGCGTACATCGGGCAAGCTTGGTTCGGCGCGCAATTAGCCCCGAGATATGACGGCAGCGTGAAAGAAATCGAGGAGCCGTTTGCGGACGTTACTGCGGCAGCCTGATACTGTCCGAAAATCACCCGGTTGCTATTTGCACTCGTCGTGAAACCCGATCCCGTAAGCGTAACAGTGGTACCCACTGCACCGGCCGAAGGAGAAATCGAGGAAAGAAGCACCTGCGCATTCGGCTGGAGATTAAATTGAAGCTGATTTGAAGTCCCCTGAGCATTCTCTACAGACACCGCATAGGTTCCCGCCGGCAATTGAAAGCTCGGAGCCAAACACTGCGGAGTGGAATAGAAGCAAGCGAGAGAAGACTCTCCGGGCGCGGAGAACGTAAGACTGGTGCCGTTCGAAGTGATGTTCGGAAGATATGCAGAGTAATTCGCTCCCACGAAGTGCACGATATTCCCCGCTGAAGCGAATCCGCTCCCCGTGAGGGTAACCGTCGTGCCAGCCGGACCCGAAGAAGGCGCGAGAGAATACATGTGCGGAGCAGCAGAAGTTCCCGCAGAAGTTATCGTAAACGGCGCGTCACTGTCATCGCAGGTAAGCGTGCCCGCGTAGCAGACCCGAATATAGTAGTTACTACCGTCACTGGAAGCACTATTGTCCATAGTCTGACCCACGCTCCACTGATAGGTTCCTTGGGTCATGCCAAAATCCAGGAAAACATTTTTCGCGATCGGATACTGTACGGCATAGACCGCATCACCCTGCACGCCTTTGCGCGCGAGAAAAAGATCAAAGGAATTACCCACGGAATACTGTCCCGCAGCAAGCGCCGGTACTTTCCAGCGCAGCTGAAACTGAGAGTTGCGCGTCAAAACCTCTCCCCCATTCGGAGAGACAACCTGCAGAG
>CAZEJX010000020.1:0-12661 GCA_964512715.1 uncultured Candidatus Saccharibacteria bacterium | reverse complement strand
ATGGTTCAAGTCGGCGGAGTTCGAGGGCGATCCAAGCTCAAATGGATTTTTCGACCGACGTGGCGTGCCGCCTCGATGCTTCTGATGGTTGCCTCGCTTGTTCTCCTGGTTTCCGTCTTGCTTTTTGATGTGCAGCGGCCCGCCATCACGCTGGCGATACTGATCGCATTGCTTGGCTCAATCGCGATTTTTGTTCTCACCTTTTCCGGAATTTCGCGCCAGCTTCGTCGGAAGCAGCGGGAGACCACCCACGCTCTGGAAACCAAGGCAGAAGAATTACGGCAAATGGCCGACAACATCCAGGAAATCTTCTGGGCGCTCGATCCCAAGACCAAGAAAGCTCTCTTTGTCAATCCGGCCTACGAGACCATCACCGGGCGATCATGCCAATCGCTCAAGGACAACCCTTCCTCCTATGAGGAAGTCATTCACCCCGACGACCGAGTCCCAGTGCTCGCAAAGCTGGAAGAAGCCACGCAGAGTGGTCATTTTGATGAGAGATTTCGGATCGTCCGGCCTGAAGGAGAAGTACGCTGGGTGTGGGTTCGTGGCTTTGCTGTCCGCGGTCCTCAGAACGACATTGTTCGTTTAGTCGGAACAGCACTGGACATTACGGCACAGAAGCAGGCAGAAGATCAGGTGGCAGCTAATCTGGCAATGGCGAAATCAGCGTGGGCAGAGGAAGAAGCTCTGCGTAAGGCCACGCTTTCTCTCACGCAGGATCTGCACATGGACAATGTGATGGCAACCCTCCTGCGATCTCTGGCCGACGTGGTGCCGTATACCTGCGCACGGGTTATGGTTCCGGAGGGCGGTCCCCACTGGCTGGCTCTTGGCGAGGGAGTAGTTCCAGAACCTGAAAAAGTTTTCACTCACTTCCAGTCGTTCTTTGCCGCCTTGCTGCGGAACTTCGATGGATTTGTGGTACGGACCCTTGAGATCCTCTAGGGTTAGGTTCTCGCACGTCTGAATTTCCCGGAGCTCCTCCGCGTTCCGCATCTCAGTCTGCTTCTTTTCTTCCACGGTGGCCCACTCTACTTTCGGGCCTCCCAGGTTCTGAGACGAGCAGATGAAATAGAGTTTTCTCTCTTCACCACCCTGATCGAAACCTGGCGTGAGCGAGATCTCTTGATCGGGATTCTCCTTTTTCATGGTCTCGCGGATGATATCCGTCGCGGTGCCCACATCTTCTCTTGAAAACGGACCCTGGAAGATCACGATGGCTTCACCCGAACGCCGCACGATGCCGATATCCTGCGCGTCATCGTGCAGAAGTCGCTGAACTGCACTTTTCACCTGCTCCTCCTTGCCGATTGCGACACTTGCGACATAGGCCTCCCGGCCTTGCGCCACTCGTCGCAAATCAGAGAGATCGCGATTGATAGTACTCGCGGTTTTCAAGGTGAGTTGGGTGAGCGTCTCTATGAGCGGTAGAACGATGCGACGATTCACCGTCTCTATCTCCGCGTTAATGTTCTCGCTCTTATTCTTTTCGCGAGCATAAATAACTTGATTATAGATGGTGATAATGGCGATCTGCCCCGCCACTGCTTCTCTGCCTTCGGTGGCACGTTTGTAGCGCTTGTCCCCCTCAAAGGTGAACGGCATGATCGGAATCGCGAACGCGGCCACTTCCGGTTTGTCTTTGAAGAGTGCTGCGGCTTTCGGCAAAACGCCCGTACCCGTACCGCCGCCTTCGCCGCCGAAGATAAATACGGCATTCAGGTCTTTGGTGAGTTTCTCGATGCGCGAAACTTTTTCTTCAAAGGCAACCGCGCTGAACTCGGTGTCGCCGCCCGCGCCGGTGCCTCGGACGCCAAGCTGGACCAGATCGAAACGGCCCTCGCGTATGGTTCCGAGCCACGCATCCAAATGCTTCGGACGCTTGGCTCCTTCGGATTTAATCAAACTCACGAAAGGCTTTGTATCTGTATTCGCCGCGAGGAGCCGCGTGGAAGAGTACTCGTGCGGATCCAACATATCGGTAATGAGTTCGATGATCTTGAATCCTGCCTGACCGGCACCCACGAAACCTACCCGGGAAGGATCATTCGTGATTTCAAGTTCCGCGAGAATCTTTTCAGGGCTGAGATCATTACTGCCTTCGTCCAGAACTACTCTGAGCGTCATGCTTCCTCCTTCTCACTCCATAGATCGGTACGATATCGAATCGTTCACCTGGATATTTTGCCTTACAGAGACTCTTTAGGTGATCTGACACCAAAGCTTTGAGGTTTGGGATATTGATATTGTTATCGCGCCAGAGTTCGAGGCGGATTTCCCATGGACCCCAGAGCCGCCATCGCCTCGCTACGTACCCTACACAGGAGACGGAGCGGGTGTATCGCCAATTGGCGTAGTAACCGAAGATCATCTCTTCGATACAGCGTGCCAGATCGCGCGCGATACCCTTATAGTGCGCTCGCTTCTTGGTTCTCATTCCTCTCCTTTGTAGTTTTCAAATTACTGATATTCAGCCTAGATACGTCAAGCCGAATTTCAAGTGAAGAGTACTCGCAATTGCCTAAAAGTCAAAAAACGCCCGAATGGGCGCTTTTTGCTATTAGGCGGCTAGCTGATCGTCCTTCTTGTTCTTAATCGCGCGGTCCAGGATCTGCAGGGTATCTTCAAAATCCTTATCTTCAGTATCGGCTTTAGAATCTGCCGCGAATTTCACTTTCTCATCGAGCCGCTTACTGAGATCTTCGATGGTTTCTCCGATTGCCTCTTCAGTGTCCTCATGGACTTCTGGCACGGCACGGTAATCGTCACCGTCTTGGATGGGGAGTTTCTCAGACATAGGAAGAGTGGTTTTTGACCTTTATCATAAGGTTATACTCTATTATACTATTGTAATGCAAGATGATAACTGGAAGGAAAAACTCACTCCCGAAGCGTACCATGTGATGCGCGAGGGAGGCACGGAGACCCCGTTTACGGGAAAGTATTGGAATGAGCACAGTGCGGGCATGTATACCTGCGCCGCGTGCGGTACCGAGCTCTTTTCCTCCGATGCGAAATTTGATTCTGGCACCGGCTGGCCGAGCTTTACGGAGCCTGCCAACCTGGAACACATTGAACTTCGTCCAGACAGCTCCTTAGGCATGGCACGCACGGAAGTAATCTGCAAGACGTGTGGCGCACATCTCGGACATGTATTCACGGATGGCCCGGAAGACAAGGGTGGCAAGCGGTATTGCATCAACTCCGTCTGCCTTGATCTCAAGAAGACTACCTGAACGGCCGAGGAATCGGGTACTCTGTATCACACGTTCTTCTTATCCGTCATGTATATAGTATGCGTGTGAAGAAACTTATCTTCGCAATTATGCTGGGAATTGTACTTCTGCCTTACGCAGCAGAGGCTTCTTCTCTATCAATTAATAAAAACACGCTTGCCCAGGGTGATACACTTGTCGTCACCTTGCCCTCGAGCTTACACGTGGAAGCCGCATCGCTTCTTGGATCTCCGGTTCAGTTTTTTCGGTATCATGGAAGCCAGCGCGCGGTCATTGGCATTCCTCCCACGCAAGCGCCGGGAAGCTATCGCTTGCGGCTTAGCTTCACGAATGGTACGAGTGCCTGGCGAACCATCCATGTTATAAAGAGGAATTTTCCGCTGGTGGATCTCGGCGTGCCAGAAACCCTAGATCAGAGTCCGGACCAAGTCGTGCAGGGCTTCGGAGATATCAATACGGTTTTAAACCAGCTCATGAGCGTGAAAACTCCGGTTCAATTCACCGGCACATTCGCGATACCGCTTATGGCCTTCACTCGCTATGGCTCCCCTTTTGGCGAGCTCAGAAAAACAGGAAATAATTACGTCCGTCATCTTGGCACTGATTTCACTGCTCCGCTTGGCACGCCGGTTATGGCGATTCAGAGCGGCACGGTACGTTTCGCAACTTCGACCGAGCTCTATGGAAACACCGTCATGATCGATCATGGGGCTGGCATCTACTCGCTCTATCTTCACCTTTCCCGCATTGATGTTCAGCCGGGTGAGACCCTTACGAAAGGACAAGCGCTCGGAGCTCTGGGTCAAACTGGCTACGCATTCGGACCGCATCTTCACTTATCGGTCAAAATCAATGGAGTAGCCGTAGATCCGGTCCGATTTATTCAGAGCTTCAAATAGCATTATTTTGAGCTTGACAAAGTTTTACCTCTCAGATAGAAATAGATTGGCTGTTATAAAAAAATGTGAGGGGGAAACGAACGTGCCAACCGTAGAAGTCGCATCCTTTGAAGCATCGCCTGAAGAAGAAATTCCCTGGAGTGATGTGGAGCTTATGGCTCCAGCGAAGCTTGAGCAATTCCTGGCCTTTGAGGAGCCCAAAACACCCCGAAGGCAATGGGATCTCTCGGAGTACGATCATGAAGAGCTGACCACGGACGACTTCTCCTCTGACGGATATGTGTTCTGTGGCGGCGGACGACGCAATAAAAATCGCCGACGCCATGAGCACTAACCATAAAGGCGACCCGTGGGGTCGCCTTTTGCATTTGGCTCCATCCAAAATCCTCATGCGGTCTTCAGAAGATTTTTCACATGAACTTAACCGCAACGGCAGTATCGTTCAATCACTCACCTCTTCCACGATTATGTTCAGAAAAATTTCTTACAGTATGATGGTCGCCACCGTTTTCCTTTCGTGGGGTCTTATGCTGCGAGTTGCTTACTCCGAAGATCGCGCGGGAAGTTCAAGCTTCGCCACGCCGCGCGCTATCGCGAACGTTGCTCCGAAAACCCTCGCGATTCCCGGTCATGCGCCCACAGTTCCTGCGGCTAAAAGCACGTACAGCAACCCGCACTATACGATCGATACTAACCTGCCTCGGGTAAAGAAAGCGCTTACGAGTACGACAAGTACCGTCAAAGTCCGTTAATCAAAAAATCCGCCTTACGAGGCGGATTTTTTGGTGGTTTTTCTTTTTGATGCTTTTCTTGATTTTGTGCGGGGAGCGCTTTTCTTGCCTTGCTTAAACATCGGCTTGATCGTCTGCCAATGGCGGCGAAGATCCCCGGCGAGCGCGGCGAGTTCCGGGGCGCTCACATTTTTCATGCCACGATAATTGGCGATGACTTGCTGCACGACATTGCCATAGGTCTTTTCCGTGACCTCTTCCATCGCTTCCAGTCGTTCCAGAATTTCTCCGCGGGCTTTGAGCATCCAACCCTTCACTTTAGCCCGATTCTTCTTTGCATCTTTGCTGCCGTAGAGAAGGTAGGCGCCGAGCGCTGCCGCCACCATACCTGCCGCGAGACCTGCTCCTAATTCAACTTTTCTTTCATTTGAAGTTGCCATGGTAATACGTGTTGATTCTTTAGATTATTTTCCTCCTTTCTTTTTTCTTTTTTTCCAGAGCGCCGCGGCGATACTAAACAATCCTTTAGGCGTGAATCCGGCGTCCCGGATTTTCTCCCGCGCGAAATTCATATCTTCGGCAAATTTTTCACTCTGCTCGCGCACCAGCCGGGTTACCCGCTTTACCTCACTCATAATGCTAATCGCGTATCCTATGGCTACGATGAAGAGGACGGCGAGGATCGAGAAAAGAATCGTACTCACAAAGAAAAATACGTCCGCGTGAATGAGTGTAGTATCCATATCGTAGAAGTATACCTTATCTTCCGGCGACTAGCATAGTTTTCTCGACGGTTTTACAATGGAAGTCATGGTGGAGACTCCTCCGCAAGGCTTAGGAAGCAAGACGCTTCTTCTTATTCTCCTCAAATACGCATGGGTGCCTTTTGTTGCCGTACTTGGCGCGCTTATTGCTACCTTTGTAAGTCCGCTGGTTCCAGCTGAGTTTATGCAAACCACTGCGTTTCTTGGCTCCGGTATCGCGCTCCTCGGCATCCTCATAACGCTTGCGGTCGGCTGGCTCGGGTATCTCGAGTATAAGCACTATCGGATTATTCTGGATGAAAGCACCTTTAAGACCATGCGCGGTATTATCGAAACCGAAGAGTTCGGGTATCCGTACCGCGCGATACGGGACGTGAAGATCACTCGTGATATTCTGGATCAGATGCTCGGCATCTCGCGCTTGGTGGTCACAATCGCGGGCGAGGATCGCGGTGATGATCATGATTTGGAATTCCCCTGGCTCGACGCACGCCTTGCCGTTACAATACGAGATGAACTCCTCCAAAAGTCCGAGATAGAACAGCTCCATATCGCTTCTTCCAGTATTCAATCGTCCTTATGATGCTCTCCAAGAAACAATTGATCGCGCTCGGCATTATTGTTATTGTCGCGGCCCTCGGCTATCTCTTCACGAAGCGCGAAAAAGGTGTGTCTATCGCTCAAGCTCCCGCTTCCGCCACTTCCACATTGACTGCTGCCGCTCCAAAAACAAGCGCGACCACAACCGCTCCCAAACCTGATACCGGTGGCAGCCACCCCGGACTCTCATATGGTGAAGCGGTGAGTATTTATACGAACCGGCGCATGCAATTCGATGAGAACTGCGTGGCTACGCCGAACTATATCGTGGTAAAAAACGGCACGAATTTTATGTTTGATAACCGTTCAAAAAATGGCCGCTCCATCGCGCTCGATGGCACGAAATATTATTTGCGCGGCTACGATTTCCGGATTCTTACCTTGAAATCAAGCCGGCTGCCTCACACCGTCATTGTGGATTGCAGCTCTGGAAAGAACAATGCGAAGATTATTTTGAATTAAAATGCCGCCGGCTTAACTCGGCGGCATTGTCTTATCTCAAGACAAACCAAGGACGAGGATCGACATACAGCCTGTCGAGCTCTTTCTTTACCCTCATAGACGCATCGTAGGCGGCTCTTTTTGCCTCTTCTATTTGTTTTTTACTGAGCCTCACGATTTTTCTTTTCTTGGCTTTTGGCATCAGTTTTCCTCCGTCGCTAGACTCAGCGTATCAAAAACTTCCGCAAAGCGGAAGTTTTTGATATCTCGAGATAGATACCCTAATACGACCCTGTAGTGCCGCCAGTTACTCCGCCGGAAACGCTCGTATTCGAACCGGTGCCGGTACCCGTGCCGCTCGTTCGCGCGCCAAGTCCGCGGAAAAGAAGAAATGCCGCAAGGAGCGCGATCACAATAATCGCGACAACACCCGCGACGCCCAAGCCGCGATCATCTGTCCTTTCGTCTCGTACAATAGTAGCCATAGAATTTAAATGCTAGATCCTAGGTGCTCGCTTCTAGAGATTCATACTCACACAGTAACTCGCACCTATGGGAACGACCTTTCGTTACCATGGTAGATGATGCACCATGAAAACATAGTGATACAAAAGATGAATAGCACATGAGGAAGAGCATTGGCGACAAGCGGCTGTCTGCTACAATACCTGCATGCGAAGAACGCTCTCGCTTCTCACGCTCCTCATACTCATCGGTTGCGGCTGGTACTTCCGCGTACCGCTTAAAGGCTTCGCGAAAATAGCGGAGGCTCGCCTTTTTCCGTGTACGGCTCCTATCCCCTACACTTTTTCCGGCTTCGATAGCCGCTTTGGCATAAGCAGAAATGATTTTAACGAGGCTGTGCGCCAAGCCGAACATCTCTGGGATACCGCCGCCGGAAAAGATCTTTTCGTCTATGATCCCTCCGGCGCTCCCGGCGATCTCACGATCAACCTGGTCTACGATCAACGCCAAGAAGCAACCGATAAACTCCGGGAGCTGGGGCTTCAAATTGATGACACCGAGAAAAGCTATGCCGATTTGAATGCCAAATACTCTGCCCTCAAAGCTTCGTACGATTCCGGCAAAGCCGCACTGGATGACCTCATCGCGCAATATAATAAGCGCAAAGATGCCTATGAAGCGAAAGTATCGTACTGGAATTCACGTGGCGGCGCGTCCGGAGCTACCTATCAAACGCTCGAGACGGAACGCAAGGCCCTCGTTACCATGGCTGCCCAAATTAAAACGGATGAGACGAGTCTGAATGCTCTTGCGGATAATATTAATTCGCTCATTGTTGTCTTAAACCGCATCGCGCGCGATTTAAACCTCAGTGCCGAACGCTACAATACTGCCGGAGCAGGCCAGGAATTTGAGGAGGGTGTATACGAGAGCTCCGCGCTTACACGCGCCATCACAATTTATCAGTTCGATACCCATGAGAAACTCACCCGCGTGCTCGCGCATGAAATGGGTCACGCCCTCGGTCTTGAGCACAACGATGACCCACAAGCCATCATGTACCGTCTGAATCAGGGCCAAAATGCTGCTTTGACCGCGGCGGATATGAGTGAACTCAAAAAACTCTGTGGACCATAACATGCGCATCATTACCTGGAATGTAAATGGCCTTCGTTCAGTCTACCGCAGCGACTTCGCGCGCTGGGTGGAGCGATCAGAGGCGGATATCATCTGTATTCAAGAAGTAAAAGCGCAGGAAGCGGATATCACCGCGCTTCCGCTCCCGCAGGGCTACGATCTCATTTTGAACTCTGCCGAGCGCAAGGGATACAGCGGTACTGCCTGCTACGTGAAGCAGCCACCGGAGGGAATCGTAACTCGTATTGGGCATGATCGCTTTGACAGCGAGGGACGCATGATTGAGCTTATCTACCCTACCTTTAGCCTTTTCAACTTTTATATTCCGAATGGCGCCCGCGACCAGCGCGATATGATCTATAAACTCGAAGCGTATCAAAAGATATTCGACTATCTGCGTGGGCGCGAATCAGTCATCTTGACCGGGGACTTTAACATCGCCCACACCACACTCGATCTTGCCCGCCCGAAGGAAAATCAGAAAAATACTATGTTCACGCCGGAAGAGCGGATTCAAATTGATCATCTCGCGAACTTTGGTTATACCGACACTTTCCGCTCGCTCCACCTTGAAGTAACGGGTGCCTATACCTGGTGGCCGTATTTTGCGAATGCCCGCCAAAGAAATCTTGGCTGGCGCATAGACTATGTGTTCACGAGCCGGGAGCTCACTCCAAACGTGCGAAGTGCTTTTATACTTCCCGAAGTCATGGGCTCGGATCATTGCCCGACAGGTATCGATCTCGCATAACTCGAAAACCACCCGCGAAGGCTCGTGAGCCTTCGCGGGTGGTTTTTCTTTACTGTATCGTCTAGACCGCGGTACGGCGCACCGCACGCACGATAGCGATGAGTACGACTGCCCCGATCAAGGCAACTATGAAGCTGTAGAGATTAAATCCGGTGACCCCGGGCTGTCCGAAGAAGCTCATGAGCCAGCCGCCCAAGATACCGCCGACAATACCGACAATGATGTCCATGCCGACACCTTGCGAAGCGTTCGTGCGCATGATAATTGAAGCAACCCAGCCTACGATTGCTCCGCCGATCAACCACACAATAATGTTGAGTAGCATGAGAGAGTGCTATGGAAACTTTGTTCGACCTTTGCGTGTCTTCTTGCTTACTACCTTACGGTTTCAGAATGAGTTTTATGTGAAATGCTATACTGAAACGTGTGGCGGGTACTGCTTTTTGAGGCATCCCCGCATTCTTCTCCCAAAGGTCGGAAATACTCTATTTTCTATCTATGAAAGGAATGCACATCCTAGCATTCATCCTTCTCGTAGTTGGAGGCTTAAACTGGCTCCTCGAGGGCCTTTTCATGTGGGATATCGGTCAGCTTTTTGGCGGTACGGGCGCCATCGTTTCCCGCATCATCTACGTACTCGTAGGCCTCGCCGCGATTTGGGAACTTGCTACTCACAATAAGAACTGCGCCACGTGCGGTTCGAAAAATATGATGTAAGCGAAATCAAAATCCGCCGCGAGGCGGATTTTGATTTCTTCACCGAATCTCACACTACGGAATGTAATACTTCGGAAGTTATGTTGTGGACTATCGCAATCATCCTCATTATCTTGTGGCTCTTGGGCATCGTTTCGAGTTACACCCTCGGCGGTTTCATCCACCTGCTTTTAGTGCTCGCCATTATCGTGATTGTGATTCGCTTGCTCCAGGGACGGACACCCCTTTAGCTAGCTTTAGTCATCTTCTCTTCTCTCGCGCAGGCGGCGGTGAAAGCGGTCAATTACTTTGAAGCTCCGGACGCTATTCATGGTCCGTTCTTGATACATAAAAAGCCGGTTCTCTTTGTCTTCCTTCGGCGGGAAAATACCCTTGGGCTCCTGATCTCCCAAAACAATGACGCGCATATGCATCATCCTACGCTTTCCTTTCTGAAGGCCGTGTGAAATCAGAGCTTGCAGGGTAGCGGGCGTAAGTGGCAGAATAATTATTATCCCGCATGAAAGACACGATCACCCGAGAGCTTCTTATTGCCTGCGCGATTATCTTTCTTTTGGTTGTGATTACCGGACCAAGCCTCTTTGTGCGTGACGAATTTTTATTGGCGCTCATCGCAGGGGTAGTCATCATGCTCGGGGTCTTTGGCATTCTTATTCGCAAAGACAGCGAGGAGGTAACGAACCCGCGCGATCGCCGCACGGGCGATCGCGCGGCATTCTTTACCGCAGTGGGTATTCTTGGCGCTGGCATTTTAATAGAGCTCGTTATGGAGTCCCCCGTCGACAATTGGCTATGGGTAGCGTTTTTTGGCGCGCTTGCCGCTAAGAGTATCGGCTTTTGGCGGAAGCGCTAGTGTCAAGAGCAGGCTCAAAAAAGCCTTGTTTTTAAGGGTTTTGTAGGCTATTGACTTTTAAATTAGGGGTGGTAATATTTACCTAAGCTCAATTTTCGAGCGGTTCTTTCAACAAGCAAGGTTCGTAACCTGTAGATCGACCTAAGGAGACTGTGACATGCCGAAACAGTTCCCGGATCTGTAGCGAAACTTCGACACCAAGACGACTCGAGACACCCGGATAACCCGGGATATCTACGAACCAAGGAGCGCCCATTTCGACGGCGCCCCGCACATCGACGATGGGGAGGCACCCATGAAGACGAGAGATCGACCGTAGCCTCTTCCCCCACGTTTAAAATGGCTCAAAGAGCAGGTTGCCCCGCACCTATTGCGGGGTTTTTCTTTTGTGCGAAAATAGCAGCATGTTCATTCGCGTCACGGTGAAACCTCGCTCGCATGTGAACGAATTCTTGGAAACCGCTCCGGGCTTCTTTGAAGCGCGAGTTAAAGCGGCTCCCTATGAAGGCAAAGCGAATGCGGAGCTTATTACTCTTATTGCCAAGTATTATAAGGTTCCCAAGTCGCGCGTCCTTATCACCTCTGGTAGTAGTGCGCGCAAGAAACTCGTAGAGATACGGTAAAGCCCTTGGTATAATTCATGTAATATTCATCTTTATTAAACGTCGCAACCTATATGAACAACAAAATTAAGGACTATCTCGGCATTGCTGGGATTGCCGCGCTCGTCATACTCATTTTTGGCGGTTTGCAATACGTCTCCGCCTATTCCCGCTCGATATCGTCTTCGGCGAGTTTCGCCGCAAGCGGCGAGGGCCGGGTGACCGCCATACCGGATACCGCGGAATTCAGCTTCGGCATCACGACTGAAGGGGGTAATAATGTACCGGCGCTTCAAACCGACAATACCTCGAAGACCAATGCCGCGATCGCTTACTTGAAGTCCCAAGGCGTGAGCTCAGAAGACATCACAACCGAAAATTATTCCATCTATCCGCGTTACGGCTCTGTCTCGTGTCCAACTTCTTATACCAGCGTGAGTCCCGCTGCGGCAGCTGGAGGATCTGTCACGGCTCCCGCAATTGCCCCGATGCCGGTCAAATGCGATTCACAAACCATCATCGGATACACCATAAGCCAGACTGTGCGTGTCAAAGTGCATAATGATTTCTCGAAGCTTGGCGATCTTATTTCCGGCGTAACTTCGCAAGGAGCGAATAATGTCTCGGGACTTACGTTCACCGTCCATGATCGCACCGCTCTTGAAAATGAAGCCCGCGCGAAAGCTGTTCAAGAAGCCAAACAAAAAGCGAAAGACTTTGCCCGCTCCGGCGGATTCCACCTTGGACGGATTATCTCCGTGCAGGAAAATAGCAGCCAACCGCCGATGTATTACGCAAAGCTTGAAGCGGACGGGCGTGGTGGAGCGGCAAGCGCTCCTGCACCGGCTATTGAGCCTGGCTCCCAAGAGATTGTCTCGAACGTGACAATCAGCTACGAAATCAGGTAGACTAGGCGGAGTTTATTTATGGCTTACGAAGGAGGAAAGGACATGCCCGAAGACGACATTATGACGCCCGAAGAAGCGGAGCGCCGCTACGGACCGGTATTCGAATACTTCGCAGACACACTCCGAGCTCTGGATACAATCATTGCCGCTACTGCCGATGCGGACAAGCAAGAGGCACTTCGAGATGTCTACGATCGAGGCATGGAAGCTGAAGGACACTTGCTCTCCGGCAATACCGCTCCGGCGAAGGAATGGCTGAGTGACCAGGCCCTGCAACAAATCCTCAGCGATAAAATTAAAGGAGAAAAATCCGAAAGGCCTGAGCGACTGCGAGAGCTCATTGCGATTCTGGACCAGGGATCAATCAATTAATAAAAAACTCCGCGCACGCGGAGGTTTTTTATTGCTGCGGCACTAAGATGAGCGATTTCTCCCCTGCTTCCCGGTAATTGAACCGGGCTTTGAGTTCTTTTACTAAGTTCACCGGTTCAAGATAATAGGCGTAATCTTTTTCGAGCTTGTCTTAATCGGTCTCCGTTGTGGCGAGCTTCGTT
>CAZEJX010000019.1:0-13484 GCA_964512715.1 uncultured Candidatus Saccharibacteria bacterium | reverse complement strand
GGTACGGTAGTAACCGGTCGTATTGTGCGCGGTATTATGAAAGTAAACGACGAAGTTGAAATCATCGGTTTGAAACCGACTCAGAAGACCGTGGTAACCGGTATCGAAATGTTCAACAAGCTTTTGGACGAAGGTCAGGCTGGCGATAACGTCGGCGTGCTCCTCCGCGGCTTGAAGAAAGAAGACGTGGAACGCGGCCAGGTGGTCGCGAAGCCGGGTTCGGTTACTCCGCACACGGAATTCGACGCGGAAGTGTACGTGCTTTCTAAAGAGGAAGGCGGCCGTCACACTCCGTTCTTCAAAGGCTACAAGCCGCAGTTCTATATCCGCACGACTGACGTGACTGGTGAAGTAGGTTTGCCGGAAGGCACCGAAATGGTCATGCCGGGCGAAACGGTCAAAGTAAAAGTCACACTCATTGCGCCGGTTGCACTCGAAGAGAAGCAGCGCTTCGCTATTCGCGAAGGCGGCAAAACGGTCGGTGCAGGTGTAGTTACAAAGATCAATAAGTAGCAAGAGCATGAGCTAAGAGCACGAGGAAATTCAAACTCGCTCTCAGCTCTCCGCTCTGGCTCATGCTAAAACAATGGCTAAGAAAGCTGATGCACCTCAAAAACTTCGCTTGCGCGTTCGCGCGTACGATCACAAACTGATCGATAATTCGGTTCGCCAAATCATTGAGATGGCGGAAAAGAATGATGCTGAAGTCATTGGTCCGATTCCGCTTCCGACGGAGATGAAAAAGTACACGGTAAACCGCTCTACCTTCATCGATAAAAATTCGCGGGAGCAATTCGAACTCAGAGTGCACAAGCGCCTCTTTGATATCCTGAACCCCAGTCAGAAGATCGTGGAATCCCTCGGCAATATGAATTTGCCAGCGGGTGTTGATGTAGAAATTAAGATCATCTAGCCGGTGCCTGTCCCGTGGGCGCATAGCGCTTATACGGGATGGATGTTGAGATCAAGATCATTTAGCTACAGGGAAAAAGCCACAGGTAATAAAGGAAAACAGTACATCTGTCATCCTGAGCCTGTCGAAGGATCTTCTGTCCAAAAAACCGCCTTTCGGCGGTTTTTGGTTGCCATTAATTTCTGCTGTGGTATAAGAATGAAAGCAGAAAGGAGATATCTATGTCTTTTTTCACAAAAGATCGTAATTTTTACAAAGAGCACGCCAAAGCTGGATGTCGGGATTGTGATGGCGGCGGAATCATTGACCACCACGTCGATCAGGACTGGATCGAGAGGAGCCCCTGCTATACCTGTTTTCCCAATGATCCAGGCGCTCAAAAGGCAAAAGAATGGTGGCGTAAGGTTTGCGGCACTCCTTCTCCTCGAGAAATGTCACAACTGGAGGCATCACGCTACAGAAGATGAGATTTTTGCCCGACTGGTTTTCCGGTCGGGCAGTTTGATTTTTGTTGAACTCTTGTGCTAAAAAATCCTCAGCGGAGATGGAGGTAGAAAGGAGATTGCATGGAAGATCTTTTTGCCGAAGCGAACGAGGTTATCGCTCGCGTGCGTGATGTTCTAGAAGGGAAGTGGCAGCCGATGTTTCGCCATCACTTCGATTATCTTGTGGATTGCATTCACGATGCGATCCGCGAAGAGGGCATAGCGAGCCCCAAGGCGAAAATGGTTCTCGAAGAGATGAAGCGTTGGCTCGCACATTCCGTCTATCAGAAAGAGCTTTGTATCGATTGGAAAGAAAATAAAAACCCACGGTCTTGCATGTAGCAACCGTGGGTTTTTTGTTGCAAATATCCTGCTGCTATAATTCAGAGAGCAGGAAAGGGAGAATATGCGCGAATGTATGATTTGCCGAGACCCGATCACGGAATGTTTCGGATTTGTGTTGGCAAGAGATTTCCTAGCTGCCGTACGCGGCGAACTTGAGAGCAAACCGCCCAGAGAATTGTGCGGGGGATGTGGTCTCATGCTCATGCAGCCAGGCTGGATGGAAGTGTTTCTTAGAGATGAAGTGGCATAGATTTGCCCGACCGGGAAACCGGCCGGGCGTTTTCATATACTGTGCGGAAGTTTGTGCTTTTGGGGCATGTCCCGCAGGCCATGAAGATGGCCGAGGGAAAAGAAAATTTTCAGTAGAAAACTATTCTGGTGACTCAAAAGCACAAGCTGGAGCCTATTTGACTTTATTTTCACGATAGCTTAATATATCCCCGTCTCTTTAATGAACGTTCTCACCCCAAAACGGTAGGCGTTTCCACAAGGACGATTCCCAAACACCCGGGGCTCGTGCCTTGGGCGGTTTTTATTTAATAGCGACGAGCATGAGCATGAGCTGCGAGGTGAAAAATCTCCAAGCTCCAAGCTCCAAGCTCCAAGCTTTTCGCAACATGCCAGCTATACTCGGAAAAAAAGGAAAAATGACCCAGGTCTGGAAAGACGGGAAAATCGTTCCAGTAACCCTGGTTAATGCCGCTCCCAATACGGTTGCTTTAGTGCGTACCAAGGATCGGGATGGCTATGAGGCAATCCAGGTAAAACTCGGTCGCACCAAGAAGGAATTTAAGGGTGAATCCGCCGAAATGGGAGCAGAACTTACCGTTACCGCGTTTGCGGAAGGGGACAAAGTTCGCGTTTCCGGCACCATGAAAGGACGCGGTTTCCAGGGTGTAGTGAAGCGTCATAACTTTGGCGGTGGTCCGAAGACCCACGGTCAGAAAAACCGTTTCCGCGCTCCTGGCTCCATTGGTTCCACTGCTCCTCAGCGCGTTTGGCCCGGTCGCCGCATGGCAGGCCACATGGGTGTAACCCGCGGGACTGTGCGCAATTTGCGCATCATCGGCGTGGATGCGGAGAAGAATATTTTAATGATCAAAGGCGCATTGCCCGGCAATACTGGTTCGATTGTCGAAATCCAAAAAACGTAACGAGAATATAGAATCTAGAATATAGAATTTAGGGAAAAACAAGCACCCTAAATCCTAAATCCTAAATTCTAAATCCTAATCATGAAGATTGATCTCTACAATTTGGAAAACAGCAAGGTAGGCACGGTAGAAGCACCGGAAGCCTTATTTGATGCACCCTGGCGGCCTGTTTTAGTGCAGCAGGTGCTTTTGGCGCAGGCTGCGAATGCTCGCCGTCCGTGGGCACACGCGAAGGGACGCGGCGAAGTATCCGGTGGTGGTAAGAAACCGTGGCGGCAGAAAGGCACCGGCCGTGCTCGTCATGGTTCGACCCGTTCTCCTCTGTGGCGCCACGGCGGTAAAGCCCATGGCCCCAACAAAGAGCGCGATTATTCGCAGAAAGTAAATAAGAAAATGAAGCAGGCAGCGCTTGCTTCCGTGCTCTCGAAGAAACTCAAAGACGGCAACTTGAAAGTGGTTGAGGCGTTTGCGTTTGAAGCTCCGAAGACCAAGCTCGTCTCTGTGGCGCTTCGCAAAATTACAAATCTCGCTCCGAAGTCTAAGAAATTCGACGTGCTTATTGTGCGCACTCCGGAAAATGTAACGATCACTCGCGCGGCAAGAAATTTGGTAAAGACCAAAGTGCTTTCTGCCAATTCTTTGAATATCCAAGACCTCGTTGGCTACAAGCATGTCTTTATCGAAAAAGGCGTCGTCGCGGAGATAGCAAATCGCAAAGCGTAATATGGACTCCATTATCAAAAAAATTGTGGTTACCGAAAAATCCGCGCGTGCTCACGAAGCGGGTAAGTACACCTTCCACGTGAACTCGGCGGCTACTAAGAATGAAATCAAAAAAGCGGTAAAGAGCTTGTACAAAGTGGATGCTGTTTCGGTACGCACCTTGAACGAACAGCCCCTTCGCCGCCGCTACCGCGGAAAGCTCTCTTTGAAACAAGCCAATAAAAAGGCGATTGTTACCCTGAAAGAGGGGCAAAAAATAGATATCGCATAGCAATGAAAAAATACCGTCCTACAAGTCCATCACGCAGATCCATGACCGGAGTTGATTACTCCGTGCTCACGACGAACGATCCGTACAAGCCGCTTACCAAGCGGTTGAAATCCCGCGCCGGCAGAAACAGCGCTGGTCGCATCACCATGCGCCATCAGGGCGGAGGCCATAAGAAACTCTACCGCATGGTAGATTTCAAACAGAATCGCATGAATGATAAGGCAACGGTACTTACGATCGAGTACGATCCGTATCGCACCGCGTTCATCGCGCTCGTGGAATACGCAAGCGATAAGAAGAAAGCCTACATCCTTGCGCCGAACGGCTTGAAAGCAGGGGATGCTATCGTTACAGCTTCGGTCGCTCCGTTTATGACGGGCAACCGCATGGAGCTTAAGAATATCCCGGTAGGTACTCAGGTCTATAATGTCGAGCTTCAGCCGGGACAGGGCGGTATTCTCGCTCGTTCCGCGGGAAGCTACGCCGAAGTTTTGGCAAACGCGGATGGTTACACGGATTTGAAATTAAATTCATCCGAAGTCCGGCGCGTGTTGTGGAACTCACTCGCTTCTTTAGGGCAAGTATCTAACCCGGAATGGAATCTTGTTTCCATCGGTAAAGCCGGCCGTGCTCGCTGGATGGGTATCCGCCCTACGGTCCGCGGTAAAGCTATGAATCCGGTAGATCACCCATACGGCGGCGGTGAAGGTCAGCAGCCGCGCGGTACCCGCAAACCGAAAGATATGTGGGGTAACGTAACGGGCGGTAGAAAGACTCGCAACAAGCGCAAAGCGTCGAGCAAACTTATCGTAAAACGCAGAGCTAAGAAATAGTCCACAGCGCACTCTTAATTATGTCCAGATCATCTAAAAAAGGCCCCTACGTAGATCCCAAGCTTCTCGCGAAGCTTACTAAACAGTCTCCGGATGGACCGGCAATCAAAACCTGGTCGCGTGATTCTGAAATCGCTCCCGAAATGGTCGGGTACGCGTTCGCGGTGCACAACGGCAAGAATTTTATTGAAATTCGTATTCGCGAAGAAATGGTCGGCCATCGCCTCGGTGAATTTGCGCCAACCCGTAAATTCGTCCGTCACGGCGGAAAGATGCAAAAGGAATTGGAAATGGCAAAAACTGCCGCCGTCGCGCCAGCCAAGAAATAGTTTTGCGCAAAGTACTCTGAACCATGACGAACCATAAAGCACAATTGAAGAATCTGCAGATCGCGCCGCGCAAGGTGCGCTTGATCGCGGATTTCATCCGTGGCATGTCGGTGAATGAAGCGGAAGCTCGGCTTTTGCTTGACCGTCATCGCGCATCAAAGCCCATCTTGAAGCTTCTGCGCTCGGCCGTAAACGGTGCGGAGAAGAAAGAGATGGATCCGCAGACCCTTTTTATCTCGGAAATTCGGGTAGATCAGGGGCCGATGCTCAAGCGCTACATGCCGCGTGCGCAGGGCCGCGGCGTAGTGATTCAAAAGAAAATGAGCCACGTCATTTTGGGTCTTGGTGAGAATCCCGCCCAGAAGCCGGCGCAATTCATTATGCCGGTAAAAGCCAAGCGCTCCTCCGAGCCGGAAGCAAAGGCAACCCAACCCAAACGCGCCAAAAAAGCCGATTCCGAAGCTCCGACCAAAAAGGAATCCGGCACGACCAAGCGCGGAATCTTCCGCAGAAAATCAGGTGACGCTTAACAAAATCCAAATTTCAAGGTAGAATATCACGTTCTTATGGGACAGAAAATTAACCCACAATCTCTCCGCCTCGGTATCGTAAAGGACTGGTCGTCCCGCTGGTTTTTCACGTCGCTTTCGGAAGGGCAGGGCAAAACCATGCTCTCGCGAAAGCGCCTGACGAAGAAACTGCTCGAGGAAGATGAGGTGATCCGCGATACGGTAGAAGAGAAAATCTCTGCTGCCGGCATCGCTGAAATCGTCATTATGCGCACGCCGAGCGATGTAAAAATCGTGGTCAAGGCCGCCCGTCCGGGACTCGTTATCGGCCGCGGAGGCAAAGGCATCGAAGAGCTTTCGGAAGCAGTCATGAAAGCACTCCGCCGTCTGCGCGGAAAGACCTATACGATTCACCTTACGGTAAATGTGGAGGAATTGAAGCGCTCTGAAATTTCCGCGACGCATGTCGCCCAGCAAATCGCCTGGGACATTGAAAAGCGTTTGCCGTATCGCCGCGCCATGAAAAAGCAGCTCGATCAGGTGGCGCAAAACCGCGAAGCGAAAGGCGTAAAGATGCTTCTCTCCGGCCGCTTGGGTGGAGCTGAAATCGCCCGCCGCGAAGCAATGCGCTGGGGAGCGCTACCGCTCCAGACCTTACGTGCTGATATTGATTACGGCACTGCCACCGCGAAGACTACCTACGGCACGATCGGTGTCAAAGTATGGATTTACCGTGGCGAAAAACTTTCTCGCTTGCATAGCGACAAGCAGGTAAAAGCTCCGGATCAGGAAGAAACTTTTTTGAAACCAAAGACCCGTAAAGCCTAAATTGAACCACTATGTTGCTTCCTAAGAAAACAAAACATCGTAAGTGGCAGCGTGGCCGTAGAAAAAACCGCATGGTAGAAACCCGCGGTACGGCGCTCGCGTTCGGCCAAGTAGGCCTCAAGGCTCTTGGTTTGGCGCAGCTCAATTCCCGCCAGATCGAGGCTGCTCGCCGCACGATTACGAACTACCTGAAGCGTGAAGGACGCCTCTGGATTCGGGTATTCCCGGATCGTCCGGTTACGGAACGCCCTCCCGAGCTCACCATGGGTGGAGGCAAAGGCAGCGTCAAGCACTATGTGATGGTGGTTCGTCCGGGCCGCATTATTTTTGAAATGGACGGCGCTGAGCCGGCTAAGATGAAAGAAGCACTCACCCGTGCTGGCTACAAACTTCCGTTCAGAACTACCTTAATCACGAAATAACCATGAAACGGAATGATTTTAAACAACTCGCGAGCGCGAATCGTACCGAACTCGAAACCAAGCTCAAGGAATCCCGGGCGAAGCTTCGCGCGCTTCAGTTTGATAAGGAGCTCGGCAAAGTGAAGAATCCTCATGAGATCACGATGCTCAAAAAAGATATCGCTCGCGTACTCACGCTTTTAACTACTGTTGTCTAATACACCTATGGAAACCACGCAATCAAAAATGAAGCGACGCCTCACGGGCCAAGTTGTATCCGCGAGCATGCAGAAAACCCGCGTTGTCCAGGTAGAGAGCTTGAAGAAGCACTCGAAGTATTTGAAGTACTACAAAGTATCCCGTCGCTTCAAAGCGCATGATGAAGAGAATCAATACCAAGTGGGGGATAAGGTAATCATTGAAGAAACCCGTCCGCTTTCCCGTGAAAAGCGCTGGACCATCGTCGCGAAATCGAACTAACCATGATACAGGAACGATCCATCTTAAAAGTTGCGGATAATAGCGGCGCGAAAATCGTGCGGTGTTTCCGCATCCTTGGCGGTACCCGCCATCGTTACGCGAAAATCGGCGATGTTATTGTTGCTTCCGTCCAGACTGCTGAACCGCGCAAAGGCGTGAAGAAGAAAGATATCGTTCGTACGGTGGTAGTACGCACCAAGACCGTCATGCGCCGCGAAGACGGATCCTATGTGCGCTTCGATGAAAACGCAGTGGTTCTGATTAACAACAAGAAAGAACCGGTTGCGACCCGTGTATTCGGACCGATGCCGCGCGAGCTCAAAGAGAAGGGCTATGAAAAAATCATGACCATGGCCGAAGAAATTGTCTAAACATATGAATCTCAAAAAAGGTGACAATGTAATGGTAATTTCCGGCAAGGACAAGGGTCAGTCCGGAAAAATAGAGAAAATTCTTTCCGCCAAGGATCGTGTTTTGGTGAAAGATTTGAATACCGTGAAAAAGCGTACCCGTCCTACTCGCCAGGGTGAAAAGGGTCAGACAGTTACCGTGGCGCGATCCATCGCTGCTTCGAACGTCATGCTCATCTGCAAGAACTGCAAGAAGCCTACCCGTATCGCTTTTCGCATGGACGGCGATCAAAAGGTCAGGATTTGTAAGCATTGCGAAGCCAGCAACTAACACGAAGAGCAACCTAAACTCATGACTACGGAAAAGCAAAAATCGAATACGAGCACTCGCGCACGAGACATTCGTGATGTCGTCGAGAAAATCGTGATCAACGCCGGTGTTGGGCGTGCTTCGCAGCAGCCCAATTTTGAAGAGAAGGCTCTTAAAGATTTCCGGCGCGATCTCGCGCTCATCGCGGGCGAGGCCTCTCAGATTCGTCCCGCGAAGAAGTCCATCGCCGGATTCAAAATTCGGGAAGGCCAAGTTGTCGGACTTCGTACGACGCTGCGCGACCGCAAAATGGTTGATTTTTTCGAGCGGCTCATTACAATAGTCATGCCCCGCGTCCATGACTTCCGGGGTATTGCGCTTTCCGCCATCGATCATGGCGGCACCCTCAATATCGGTTTCCGCGAGCAATTCGTGTTTCCGGAAATCAACCCCGAGGAATCTCCGCTGAGTTTCTCTTTGGGAGTAAATATTGTTCCTCAAAAGAAAGGCCGCGACGCGGCGATCGAGGCATATCGTAAGCTCGGCGTACCCCTCAAGAAGGACGGCGATGTCGAAGAAAAGAAGGGACGCAAGAAAAAGAAGAATAAGAAATAACCGTATATGGCCAAAACTTCTACCATAGCGCGCAGCAGAAAGACTCCGAAATTTTCGACCCGCATCGTGCGGCGCTGTTTCCGCTGTGGACGAAGACATGGTTTTATGCGCGACTTTGGTATCTGCCGGATCTGTTTCCGCGAAATGGCAACCATGGGCCAAATACCGGGTGTAAAGAAATCATCCTGGTAACCTCATTTATGTACTACGACCTCTTAACCAGAATTAAAAATGCGGCACGAGCCGAGAAGGAAACCCTGCTCGCTCCATTTTCCAAAATGGATCTTGCCATCGCTAAGCTTCTTGTAGAAGAGGGTTATTTGAAATCCGCGGATAAGCGGGTGATTGGACGCAAGAATTTTATTGAAATGACCGTAGCCTACAACGATAAGAAGCCCGTACTCACTGATTTCAAATTAGTTTCCAAGCCTTCCCGCCATATCTACTCCGGCTACGACGCATTGAAGCCGGTCCGTCAGCGCTATGGCGTGGCGGTACTTTCCACCCCCAAAGGCATCGTAACTACCCGTACCGCGCGCAAAGAAAAAGTCGGCGGCGAATATCTTTTTGAAATTTGGTAATCCTATGTCACGACTCGCTCGACAACCGATAGCAAAGAAAGCTGACATCACCGTCCAGGAATCGGCTGGTTTTGTTGATGTGAAGGGTCCGAAAGGTGAACTGAAGCTCGCGCTCCTGCCGAATACCGTGGTTGCGGTAGATGGCGATGCGGTCTGGGTAAAAGCCGCAGAGGGGATGAATCCGGGAGCCAATCTTGGCACGATGTGGTCTAATCTCCAGAATGCCATGATTGGCGTCGCGGACGGTTTTACGAAAATATTGGAAATCGAAGGCGTTGGTTATAAGGCCCAGATGGAAGGCAAGAACCTCGTTCTTTCCTTGGGGTTCAGCCACCCGATTAAGTTCGAATTACCGGAGGGTATCAGTGCGAGCATCGAGAAAAACGCCGTAATCATTACTGGTATTGATAAGCAGAAAGTCGGCCAGGTTGCCGCGGAAATCCGTTCGTACCGCAAGCCCGAGCCGTACAAAGGCAAGGGTATTCGCTATCGCGGAGAAGTCATCCGCCGCAAAGTCGGTAAGAAAGCTGCTACAGCCTAATCATGAAATCTCACGTAATAAACAAACAGAAAGAGCAGCGAGCCAAGCGCACCCGCGCGAGTATTCGCGCCGTGGGGGAGCATCCGCGTCTTTCTGTATTCCGCTCCAACCGCTTTATCTCGGCTCAGCTTATTGATGACAAGAAAATGCACACGCTTGCCACAGCCTCATCCGCGAACCTCGAAAAAGGTAAGCGCGCGAAAAGCGACGCGGCGATGCTCGTTGGCGAGCTCATCGGCAAGAAAGCCAAAGAACTCGGTGTTTCACAGGTGGTCTTCGATCGCGGCTCCTATCGTTATCACGGCAGAGTAAAAGCCTTGGCGGAAGGCGCGCGCAAAGCCGGACTCCAATTCTAATCGCGTTATGGAAAATACTACTCAGAATCAAAATCAGAATCCTGCTGCGAATCCTTCGGGTAATCGGCCGGCACACTCCGGTCAAGGTCCTCGGGGTCGTTTTGGCGGCCGACCGGGAGGTCCGGGTCAGCGCCCGAATCGTCCAGGTGGTGGACGCGGAGGTAATTCCGGAGGCGGCCGTGGCGGCCGACCGGGAGGCAATCGTCCCCCTGAAGTAAGCGATGGTTTTGCGGAGCGCGTGCTCGACATGCGCCGCGTTACTCGCGTGGTAAAAGGCGGCAAACGTTTCCGTTTCCGTGCTACTTTGGTAATTGGCGATGGCAAAGGACGCGTCGGCGTCGGCATCGGCAAAGGCGCGGATGTGCAGCAAACCGTAGCAAAGGCAAAAGTGGATGCGAAAAAGAATCTCTTGAACCTGCACCTCAAAGATGGCCGCACGCTTTCTCATGAAGTAACCGCAAAGTATAGCGCCGCACGCGTCTTGATCCGTCCGGCGGAAGAAGGACATGGTATTAAAGCTGGCGGTTCCGTCCGCGTAGTACTTGCCATGGCAGGCGTAAAAGACGCTACCGCAAAAATTCTTTCCCGCACCCCGAACAAGCTCACCAATGCGTTAGCTACTATCGAAGCCCTGCGCAATATCAAGCCGCCGAAGCCGGCAAAAAGCAAATCCTAATGAATCTTCCATCCATTCGAAAAAATAAAAAGCGCGTTGCGCGCGGTGGTAAGCGGGGGACAACCGCTGGCCGCGGTACCAAGGGTCAGAAATCCCGTTCCGGTCACGTCATTCGCCCGGCGGAGCGCGATATCATTTTGAAACTGCCGAAACAGCGCGGTTTTCGTAACAAACCGAAATCAGCGAAGCCCTGTGTACTGAACTTGGATGATCTTTCTTCCGCATTTGAAGCCCAGAAGAACGTGCGCCTCACCTGCGATGCGCTAAAAGCCATGGGCCTCATTGGCAAGAAGTATCGCGGCGATGTGAAAGTGCTCGGCAAAGGCGTTATCGCTTTCCCGATAACGGTTTCGAAGGAAATAACCGTTTCCCAGTCCGCCTCAGAGAAAATTACCGCTGCGGGTGGAAAAATTGAAAGCTAGAATCTAGAATAGAGAATATAGGAAATATGGTTAACCTACATTCTACATTCTAAATTCTCAATTCTCATTCTATGGATAGATTCTTGCAAATTTTCAGAGTCCGCGAAGTTAGAAACAAAATCCTTATCGTACTCGGCCTCCTTGCCGCATACCGTGTACTTGCGGCGATTCCCATTCCCGGCGTAGACGCAGCCCGTCTTGCCGCATTTTTCGGTCAGAACCAATTCTTCGGCTTCCTGAACCTCTTCTCAGGCGGCGGACTCTCCACGCTCTCGATCGCCATGCTTGGCGTTGGCCCCTACATTACGGCGACCATCATCATGCAGCTCCTCACGATTATCTTCCCGCGCATGAAGGAGCTCTATTATGAATCCGGCGCCCAGGGCCAGGCGAAATTCAATCAGTACGCGCGCATCATCACCGTACCGCTTGCCATCCTCCAGTCCTACGGCTTTTTGAATCTTTTGATCGCACGCAATGTTATCGATCGCCCGTCGTTTTTCGGCTTAGCCACGAACGTTATCGCCATCACCGCCGGTTCCATGATCGCGCTGTGGCTTGGTGAACTCATCAGCGAACAGAAAGTAGGAAACGGTATCTCTCTCATTATCTTGGCTGGTATTCTTTCCCGCTTACCGACCGATTTGCGCTTAGCGCTCACCGCCTATACCTCCGATCAACTCCTCGTCTATATCGGGTTCCTCCTTATGGGTTTGCTCCTTATCGCCGGTATCGTGTATTTGAATGAAGGCGAGCGCAAAGTGCCGGTCTCGTATGCCCGGCGCGTGCGCGGTAATCGCCTCTATGGTGGTGTTTCGAGCTATCTGCCGCTTAAAGTAAACCAAGCAGGCATGATCCCGCTCATCTTTGCCGTTTCCGTATTGCTCTTCCCGCAGTTTATTGGGAACGCCATCGCGGTCATTTCCCCGAACTGGAGCTTGAAGATTAACGATTGGGTGTCACGCTTTACCGCAAATCAGCTTTGGTATGGTATCGTCTACTTCCTCTTGGTTTTCATGTTCACTTTCTTCTATACCGCGATCACGTTTAATCCGGAAGAAGTCTCAAAGAACTTACAGCGCTCCGGCGGTTTCGTGGCGGGCATTCGCCCGGGTGAGGGGACTGCGCAGTTCTTCTCACGCATCATAAACCGGGTAACTCTCTGGGGTGCAGTATTCCTGGGGCTTATCGCGGTTTTGCCGATCATCGTCCAGAAAATTACCGGCGTTGCGGTCTTGAATATCTCCGGCACGGCGCTTCTCATCGTAGTAGCAGTAGTACTTGAAACTATGCGCCAGGTAGACTCCCAGCTCACTGTGCGTGGCTACGAAGGCATTGAGTAACTCGCTCGAATTTCTCACTTCCGCTCCTCGAGATTGAAGTCACGGAAATGAAAATCCTCGCTTTTAAAGTGTATGGTATGAAAACGGCGCCCTGGCGGGCGCCGTTTGTTTTATCCCTGCCTTCTAAGCACCGTCTTGGGCTTCAGGGAAATCCTGACTTGCCACGGCTCTTGTCTCGTCTTCTTCTTTTCGCGGACGAAGACCAGGTAGTGATCAGTCCGATATTGTTCGAAGTATTTTACCCGTCCATCCGAAGGAGCGTACTCACGAATCGTATCTCGTGACCCGGCCAGGCAGGGAGCAGGTTTGAATCCTTTGGGCGTCTTGCGTGGCACAATCTCGAGACCTTCACCGAATTCCTTATCAAGAACCGCTTGGAGTTCTTGTAGGGTCTCCTGTTCTGCATTGGTCATACATGACCTCCTGAGTTAGCTAATCAGATTATTCTCGTAGCATCCCGCTTTGTCAATAAAAAAGCGCCGAGCCTGCCTGCCGGTAGGCAGGTTTGACTCGGCGCACTGTTGGTCCAGCTACTTCGGTCTCGGCAGCAGGTAGTGCGAGGAAATCATTTCGGTCAAAGTGCCATCATCTTTCTGGAGCTCACAGCGCTGACCGTTTGCATGATTCTCGACCTGATGCACCAGGTAGATCGTCTTGAGTTCTAAGCCGTTCACGGAGAGCGTCTTGCTGAGATTTGGGGTATAGCTGGGATCCACGACAACCAAATCGCCGGGACGGAACATCGGAGCAAGAGCCTGGGCCACCAAAAGCATTCAGAGTTCTCCTTTCAATGTAAACTTGATCTATCTTGCTTCAGAGTCTCTAGAGTGTCAAATGAAAAGGCGCCACACTTAGCGTGGCGCCTTTGATTGATACGGCAGCTGCTAGACTGCCGCCGTTGCTCCCGTCGCCTCCTTCCGTGCACGCTTGCCCGTCGCACGCGGCGTGCGCTTGCGCACCGTCTTCTTGGCGGGCTCTTCTGCGAATTGAGAAACCGGGGGCCGCATAGGAGAGGGGGG
>CAZEJX010000018.1:0-14126 GCA_964512715.1 uncultured Candidatus Saccharibacteria bacterium | reverse complement strand
AAAATTACCGCTCCACCCAGGTAATTCTCGATTCTGCCGAGAGTGTGATCGAACACAATGCCTCAACTCTCAAGGCACCACTCAAAGCTATTCGTGAGTACGAACCGAAGAAGATTCAGATCGTTTCCGCTGAATTCCCGGAAGCGGAGCGCTTGTTTATGATTCGCCGCATCGAGGAGCTTTTACGCGCCGGTACACCCGCCGAGGAAATTGCCGTCCTCTACCGGGAAAACCGCGAAGCGGCGGCAATTGCGGAATCGTTTGAGCGTTTTGGTGTGCCGTTCGTAATCGAATCGGATCAGGATATTCTAAAGGATCCGGATATCAAGAAGCTTGTGAAACTCCTCGAGGCGATTAATGAACTCGGAAATGAAGGGAAACTTGCCGAGGCGCTTCATATTGATTTTTTGGGAATCCCGCCGCTTGATATCTATATGCTTCTCGATCAGCGTGCGAAACGCGGCTACCACTCGCTCTATACTTTGATTTCCCGCAATGAAACTCTTAGCGAAATGAATCTTATCGCGCCGCAGGCGCTCCATAGTTTGTATCTCAAGCTGGAACAATGGAAAAAACTGGCTACGAACGAGCACTTTCTGAAATTCTTCGAAGACGTTATTCGGGAGTCCGGGTACCTCGAGCATCTTCTTGCGCACCCCGGTTATATTGAAAAGATTGGAAAACTCAACACGCTCTACGATGAAATCAAAAAAGCGGTTGGTAATCGCGGCGACTACGCGCTCGCCGATTTTATACACTATCTTACAATTCTCCGCGATCATCGAGTGATGATTCGCGCGAAGAACATCTACCTGCCGCGGGCGGTGCGCCTCATGACTGCGCATAAATCCAAAGGACTGGAATTTGATTACGTTTTTATCGCCGGTGTATGCGATGGACGATGGGGTAATAAGCGGCGCACCCGAGCTTTCACCCTGCCTTTTGAAACGGCAGTGGACCTTCATGAGCTGGAGCGTAACGAAGACGAACGGCGTCTCTTCTATATGGCCCTCACGCGTGCTCGCAAGGCTCTTTGGGTCATGTACAGTACCCACGGAACCGAAGGCAAAGAGCAGGTGCCGTCGCAATTCCTTGCCGAGATTCGCGAAGAGCTGCGTGACGAGGTTCGTGCGACAGCGGAAGAAGAGGAATTTCTCGCGAAGCGTGAAATGCTTTTCTTGCCGCGTAAAGCTTCCGCGCCTCTCATCGAAGATAAGGAATTTCTGAGTGATCTCTTCAAGAGGCGCGGATTTTCCGTCACTGCTCTTAATAATTATTTGGAGTGTCCCTGGAAATATTTTTATGTGAACCTTTTGCGCTTGCCGCAAATGCCGACGCCATATCAAACCTACGGCACCGCCGTGCATGCCGCGCTGCAACGATTTTTTAACGCCAAGGCGTCTTTCCGAAACGAAGGAGGGGAGGATGTCGGAAGGGAATATCTCCTCGCTCAATTTGAGGACGCGTTGCGACGCCACCCGCTTCCTCAGAGAGACTTTGATCGCACGCTCGAAAACGGTACGAAAACGCTCGGGGCCTACCATGACCATTACGCAGCGGCTTGGAATTACAACACACTTTCTGAATACGCGATTCAGGGAGTGCAGTTATCGGAGGACATTGTTCTTACGGGGAAACTGGATAAGCTTGAACTTCAGGATGGTTTAAAGGAAGCCATTGTGGTGGACTATAAAGTTAAACAGCCGGAGAGTCGCAATTGGATTGAAGGCAAGACTGCTAGCTCTGACGGTAATTACAAACGCCAGCTGGTTTTCTACAAATTATTGCTGGATCATATGCCGGACAAGAAATTTACTCTCCGCTCGGCTGAAATTGATTTCGTGGAACCGAATGATCGGGGGATATTTAAGAAAGAATCATTCGCTATCGAGGAAAGCGAAGTGGCCGAGCTCAGCGAACTGATTTTAAAAACCGGAGAGGAGATCCTCAATCTCTCATTCTGGAATACTACCTGTAGCGATAAGGATTGCGCATTTTGTGCCTTGAGAAGCCTTCTCGCGTAAGGAGATTTGACAGCGGTACTTGACTTTATGAATAAATGGGTATATAATTTCCTTCAGAAAACTTGGAGGTTCGCATGAAAGAAAGTTCTTCGCCTCAGCGCCAGATGACGCTTGTCGGAACGCAAGTTCAAACCGAAATGCCTCGTGATGCGCGGAAACCTCGTATCACGAAGAAAGAGCAGCGCGAGAGGATCTTGCGGGAAACTCTTCCCGCTCAATGGATCTCCGGACAATACGGCCAATCGTAATGATCGGGGGATTTCTTTTATCTTCGGTAAGCGGCGCGAACACCGCTTTCAAAAAGCGCGACGAGAAGATAGGCAACAAGCGTGTACGCGAGAAGTGCGATGAGGATAGACCAATTGAGCGCGACGTATGGCGAGAGCCAGGTGGTAATGGAGCCAAAGGGGGCAATCAAAGGATAGGTGATTGCGTCCATGAATGCAGTGAATGGCCCGGCGGAAACTACAAAGAGCTTCAGTATGAATTCCACAGCAAGCAAAATTTCAACTACATCCACGACAAGAAATACGCCCCGGCGAAAGGAAATAATTTCACCGCGCACTACGCTGCGCGTATGCCAATTTCCCCGCTGATCTTGCGGATCATAATAGACATGCTCCACCCGTGCCGGTGTTTCCTCCGAATGAGCCGCAGTGTGATGGATAACCGTCTTTTCTCGATAAAACTCATGTTCTGCCATAAGGATATATTGACATAAATGTCTTAAAAGATTGTGAAGACAGATGCTTCGCAGTATTCCACTTCTGCCTCTTGCTCTGAGGCGCTAAGCTGCAGTCTATGCCTATTATCGGTCATCTCGATATGGATGCGTTTTTCGCTGCAATTGAAGAACGCGAGCACCCACGCCTCAAAGGCCGGCCAATTGTGGTTGGCGCGGACCCTTTGGGCGGCAAGGGCCGAGGAGTAGTTGCTACTGCGAATTACGCCGCTCGTGTCTACGGCATTCATTCCGCCATGCCTATTTCGAAAGCTTGGAAACTTGCTGAATCCGGCAGGAAAAGCGGTGGCCCGGCGGTGGTTTTTATGGAAGGGAGCTACAAGAAGTACAGGGAAACCTCCGCACGCATTATGGAGATCCTTAGTATGTATACGCCGCATATTGAGCAGGCGAGTATTGATGAAGCATACTTGGATTTCTCTCACTTAAAAACATTTGCGGCGGCAAAAATTGAGGCGGCAAAAATTCAGCGCGAGATTAAGCGCAAAGAAAAGCTTACTGCTTCGATTGGGATCGGGCCGAATAAAATGATCGCGAAGATAGCATCGGATTTTAAAAAGCCAAACGGTCTTACGGTGGTCTCAGAAGGTATCGAGCAATTTCTCACCCCACTTCCCATTCGTAAAATTCCGGGCATCGGGCCAAAAACAGAAGAGGAGCTTGCGAGGCTTGGTATGAGAATTGTAGACGATCTTCAAAAGCTATCGCTCGCGGATCTCAAAAAGAAATTCGGAAAATGGGGAGGCGATATGTACGAAAAGGCGCGTGGCATTGCTTCTTCCGAGATCATAGAAGACTGGACAGCGAAATCAATTAGCGAGGAATATACCTTTGACGTTGATACGCTTGATCCCGTGCAGGTCATACGGACTATGGAAGTGCTTGCCCGAGATGTTGCCCGGCGTTTTAAAGAAAGCGACTTCACTTCATTTCGTACTATGGGTTTAAAGGTTCGATTCGCGGATTTTAAAACAGTCACTCGCGCGCATACGTTCACTACGCCAGTTCTTGACCCTGCAATTCTTTCTTCGGAAGGATTTCGGATGCTTATGCCGTTTTTGGATAGTCGTGAGAATCCCGGGCGGAAGAAGCTTCGGCTCCTAGGTTTGAAGATAGAAAAATTGACATAAGTGTGCTATCATAATGGCATGATTTTCAATAATCCTTTCTTCCAGAGCCCGTGGTTCATTCCGGCAGTAATTTGGACGCTGATTTGGAAAGGCTTCGCGCTCTACAAAGCAGGTACCTTGAAGGATACATGGTGGTTTGTGGCGCTTTTAATAGTGAATACTTTCGGCGTTCTGGAGATTATGTACCTTTTGGTATGGAGCAAGCGGGAGCGGGGAGAGCCCGGAACCGCGAATTTGCCGCCGCGTGATGGCGAGTAACGAGCTCATGGCGACCCGAGTACTCGTCCTTACATTACTTGCTGCCGCACTTTTCGGCATTGTCTATGTCATTTTTGTGCATGCACCGCTCGTACCTACGACCCAGGAATCCGCGAGTAGTTCAACGCTTGTAGACAGTGGCAAACGGCAAGTCTATGTCTTTTTCTCGAATGCGAACCTTGACCCGGCGGTGTCGTGCACAAAAGTATTTCCGGTAGCTCGCGTGATTGATGACACGCCGTCTTTTTTACTTGGCACACTTCAGGAATTACTAAAGGGGCCAACCGCAGAAGAAAAGAATGCCGGGTATCTCAGTGAAATCGCTCCGGAGGCGAACATACAGAGCTTGATCGCCGATGAGGGCGATGTGGCGGTAGATTTTAATCCGAGCCCCAACCCCGGCGGCGGTTCTTGCCGGGTAACTGCTATTCGCGCTCAAATTACGGAAACACTCAAGCAGTTCGGAAGTGTACGACACGTTCTTATCAGCTCGAATGGAAGCACGGCTGCGTTAGAACCGTAGAGGGGTTTTCCTGGTATGACTAGAAAAGAAAAAATAAAGGATTTTCAACGTGTAGTTTGGGCGTATTATCGGAAGCACAAGCGCGATTTACCCTGGCGCAGGTCACATGATCCTTACGCGATTTTGGTTTCAGAAATTATGCTTCAGCAGACGCAAGTGGATCGGGTAATCCCATACTATGAGGCGTGGCTTAAGAAATTTCCGAGCATAAAGAGTCTTCAGAGCGGAGATCTGGAGGACGTGCTTACTCTCTGGCAAGGACTTGGCTATAACCGGCGTGCGGTTGCACTCAGAAACACCGCGAAAATAGTAGCCGATCGTTATAAAGGGAAGATTCCGCAAAGGGAAGAAGAGCTCATCGCGCTGCCGGGAATTGGCGCTTATACGGCGCGGGCAATTCTTGCTTTTGCTTATGGCAAGCGCGTCGATCTTATCGAGACCAATATTCGCCGGGCATATATTCACCACTTTTTTCCCCGCCGAAAAACGGTGGCGGATAAAGACATCCAAGCTATCATGGCCGAGACGCGCTACCTAGATGCGCGAGCATGGTACTACGCGCTCATGGATTACGGGGCATATTTGGGAAGAAGTCTCAAGAAAGAGAATCCCAATAAGCGAAGCGCGCATTATACAAAGCAAAGTTCATTTAAAGGATCGCTTCGGCAGTTGCGGGGGAAATTAGTGCGGATGCTTGTCTCCCATAAAAAACTCAGGCTAGAGGATCTGCCACGGCTTCTCGGTGATACATCTGAGCGGTTAGAGATGGCGCTCCGAGCGCTGCAAGAAGAAGGGCTTTTATCCGTCAAAAATAATACGGTATACTTCAGAAAAAGCTAAGGTTTCACCGTTTTCTCCTGCTGCTATGAAAGCACTCCCCATCATTCTTGGCATTATTATCATCGGCCTTCTTGGTGTTCTTATTTTCGTACCGGCAAAAAAGGCATCGGTGACTCCTGCTTCTTCCGAAAACGCTACGAGCTCAGATGTAAACGTATCTCAGAACGCAAGCACTTCCGAGGATCGCCATAGCGGAGCTCCTCAGGCGACCTATTACAATTACACCTCCACTAAAGGAAAGATTGTTAAAGCGAGTATCGCTCCTCATCAAGTACTCACTTTCGCTCCGACGCTTATGTTCACCGGCAATATACCTGCTGGATGGGCTTTTGAAGGTACCTTTCCCGTGCAAGTTACCGATGCAAATGGGCATGAGGTGGCGCGCGGCCAGGCAACAGTTCCTAATTGGATGAGCCCGACGGGCGCGTGGTACTCCGTGACGGTAACCGGCATGAATAAACCGGATACTGCGACGGGATTCATTGTGATTAAGAATGATAACCCTTCGGATTTGCGAGAAAATGACGATCAGGTTCGTATCCCCGTGAAGTTTTAAAGATAATGCGCCACGCTTAGCGTGGCGCATTATTATTCTGTCCTGAGCACTCGCATAGGAAGGAGTGGAGCGCTTGCAAGAACCACTTCAATCTCTTCGCCTTCAATAGCCATTGAGGACATTGCGCCTAAGAGTAATGCCTCGAGCATTCTTCTGCTCGCCTCCTCCTGTGTCTCTTCAAAAACGATAATCTCTCCATCCGGAGTTGTAATACGATTGACCAATTTCTTCATGGCCGTCCTTTCTGCTTCAAATAAGCTATACCCTCTGTTAAAATAGGTCAATTATGTTGGAGTTCAAGATCCTTAAGAAATCCAAGAAGTCCCGGGCGCGCCTCGGGGTCTTGAAAACTCAGCATGGCGAGGTAGAGACTCCAGCTCTCGTAACGGTAGGCACCCAGGCGGCGGTGAAGACTATGACTGCGGAAGATGTACAAGCTGCGAAATCGCAGATGATTATTTGCAACACCTTTCATCTCCACTTAAAACCGGGCGAGAAGGTAGTGAAAGCAAATGGGGGATTGCATACATTTATGGGTTGGAATCGTCCGCTCATGACGGACTCCGGCGGCTTTCAGGTTTTTAGCCTCGGCTTTGGCCGGGATTTTGGCATGGGAAAGATCTTGAAAGAACGATCGGACGACACCATCACCAAAGGCCAACAACCGAAGCTCTTGAAAATCACAGAAGATGGCGTGGAATTTACTTCCTATGTTGACGGCAAGCGTATTTTCCTTGACCCGAAGATTTCTATGCGGATTCAATCGGCGCTCGGTGCTGACATCATCTTTGCATTCGATGAACCTACTTCGCCTATCGCTACGAAGGAATATATTCTCGATTCGTTAGAGCGAACTCATCGCTGGGCGAAGCAATCCTTAGCCGCTCATAGCCCAAAACAAGCTCTCTACGGCATTGTGCAGGGTGGCCGCTATAAAGAAATGCGGATCATAAGCGCGCAATACATTGCTGAGATGCCTTTTGATGGTTTTGGAATCGGCGGCGAATTCGGTGGTGATAAGAAAGTGATGTCGCAGATGCTCCGTTGGACGAACTCACATTTGCCGGAGGGTAAGCCTCGGCACCTTTTGGGAATCGGTCATCCGGAAGATATCGTGCCGATTATTAAAGAAGGCGTGGATACCTTTGATTGCATTGTACCCACGCATTATGCGCGTCGTGGAGTTGCCTTTACCTCATCCGGCCGGGTTGATCTCAATAAAGTCGGCATGCTTAAGGATAAAAAGCCGATCGATCCAAAGTGCCAGTGCCGTACGTGCGGCACCTACACCCGGGCGTATATCGCTCATCTTTTCCGTGCCCATGAGATCTCTGCGATGCAGCTTACCACCTTCCATAATTTGTACTGGTTTAATACCTATGTGGAAAATATCCGCAAAGCCTTGAAGCAGGGAAAGATTTAATCTATCCCCAATTTGCTGGTTTTTCATGCACCTTGTAAGCTGTAAGAATGATCCATGAATTAAACAAAAAACATTGTATTCCCTGCGAGGCCGGAACGCCGCCGCTTACCGAGAAGGAGGCTGCGGAACGAATGGTAGAGTTAAAAGATGGCTGGGATTTACACGAGGGCAAGCTTCGCCATTGGTTCAACTTCAAGGATTTTGCGGAGACGATGGTTTTTGTAAATACAGTCGCGAAGATAGCAGAATCCGAAGGACATCATCCCGACATGCATGTTTCTTATAACAAAGTTCTCGTCGAACTTTGGACGCACGCTATCCACGGTTTGTCCGAAAACGATTTTATTCTCGCCGCAAAAATAGATGGCATTTCGCCTAAATCCTAAGTTCTCAATTCTAAATTCTGATTATTATGCCTCGACTTGTCTTCGATATCGAAACCGTAGGTGAAAACTGGAATGAATTAGACGAAACCACTCAGCATGTTTTGAGCCGCTGGATACGAAAGGAACACGGTGAAGATGGTGAAGCCTATGACGCGGCTATGGCGGATTTAAAGAACGGTCTTGGCTTTTCTCCGCTTACCGGGCAAATTGTCGCGATTGGGGTGATGGATCTCGATAAGAATCAAGGAGTGGTGTATTTTCAGGTACCGGGAGAAGATCTTAAAGATATTGAAGAAGGGAACTTTGTTTTAAAGTCTATGAGTGAAAAGGAAATGCTCAAAGCCTTTTGGCAGGGTGCTAGCAAATACACTGAATTTATTTCTTATAATGGACGTTCCTTTGATGCGCCATTTCTTGCGCTTCGCTCCGCTATCCATGGCCTCCGTCCCACGCGCAATCTTTTAGAGGGACGCTACCCTTACCAGCAGCGTGATTGCCGCCATGTGGATTTGCAAGATGAGCTTACCTTTTACGGCGCAGTACAGCGCAAAGGGGGACTTCACATGTACACGCGGGCGTTTGGTATCAGAAGCCCGAAAGCCGATGGCGTGACAGGGGATGATGTCGCGGCGCTTTTCCGCGAAAATAAATTTGTAGATATCGCGAGATACAATATCGGCGATCTGGTTGCGACTGGAGAGCTCTATAAGGCCTGGGAGAAATACTTAAAAGCCTGATCTTGTTTACTTATATATATTGTACTATAATTAACCCTAGCAAGGAGGGAAGATGGAAGTAATAGCATTCGCCTTCGGATCAGCTTTCCTTATTATTCTTATAGGCTTCTTTCCATCGATTTGGCAAGAGATGTATCGAGCAGAAAAAGAAGCTCAACTCGTAGATGGAAGGTTGCTGCGATTCAAGTCTCGTTCGGAGATGGTGATGAATACTATAAGTGCTGTTTTTGCTGATGAACGTAATCCAAGCAAGGTTGTGCCTACCTTGATATTCAACTTCCATGACCCCGCATTCTCTGAAGTAATAAAGCTTCGCGAAGGGGATTTAGTTATTTTCCGGAAGAGGAAACATATCTTTCTTTTTCCTCCCTGGTCAAACGGCGTTTTTCTTGAAGTTTGAAGCTCAGCCCAGAAAACTGGGCTTTTCTTTTTGGGCTCCGCAGAGTAAGATATAAGCTCACTATAGACCCACCCCAAAGCCTCTTCGGAGGCACTTTAGCCGTACTAGAACGTATTTCCTAAATTCCATTACATGCCTGACAAAATCAAAATTAAAGGCGCGAGAGAGCATAATTTGAAGAACATCAATCTCGAGATCCCGCGTGAGAAGATGGTGGTTTTTACCGGTTTATCGGGTTCCGGCAAATCAAGCCTGGCTTTTGATACGATCTTCGCGGAAGGCCAACGCCGTTATATTGAATCTCTCTCCGCCTACGCGCGTCAGTTCTTGGGCAAATTCGATAAGCCGGATGTGGATGAAATCGAGGGATTATCACCCGCAATTTCCATCGATCAAAAGAGCCATAGTTCCAATCCGCGTTCGACTGTCGCAACCATCACCGAAATTTACGATTATCTCCGTGTTCTTTTTGCGCGCGCCGGGAAACCGTACTGCCCGGAATGCGGACGGGAAATTACCCGCCAGACTGCGGAAGAAATCGTTGACACCATTATTGAATTTGCAAAGAAAGATAAAACGGGCAAGAACATTTTGCTTTTAGCGCCGGTGGTGCGCGGCAGAAAAGGAGAATACTACCAGATGCTCTATGATTTTCTGAATTCCGGATTTCGCGAGGTGCGTATCGATGGCAAATTGCATTCACTCCGGGAAAAAATAGAACTTTCCCGTTATAAAACGCATACGATTGAGCTTATTGTTGATCGCATTCCGGCTGAGCTGGATTTCAAGAACAAAGAGAACCGTTTGCGTCTTGCAGAAGCAGTGGAATCCGCCCTCAAATACGGTCAAGATGTAGTTACGGTTGCGATGCATGAAGAAGTATCGCTTTCTGCTAAATTCACCTGCCCAAATGACGGTTTCGCTTTTCCGGAAATCGAACCTCGCTTGTTCTCATTCAATAGTCCCTTTGGTGCTTGTGAAACCTGTCATGGTTTGGGGACTGAAGATCTTTGGTCGGAAAAAATCTGCCCTGCCTGTCAGGGCAAGCGTTTGCGTCCGGAGGCACTCAGCGTCCTTATCGAAGGCAAAAATATTGCTATGGTGGTAGCGATGGCGGTAGAGCATGCTTTAACATTCTTTAAAGAGCTGGAAGATAAACTAAACGGCCGCCGCTCGTCATCCCGCGACTTGATCGCGGGATCTCATGGGAAGAAGATGAGATCGCGCGGAGGCATACCGCGCGATGACAAGGAGCGCGATCTCACCGAGATGCAACTCTCCCAGCTCTTGATCGCTGAGGTGCCGCTGCGGGAAATTCTGGCGCGTCTTCGTTTCCTTCACGATGTAGGCTTGGAGTACTTAACCCTGGAACGCAAGGCAGGTACGCTTTCAGGCGGTGAAGCACAGCGCATACGCTTGGCCTCCCAAATCGGCTCTAGGCTTGTCGGAACCCTCTATATTCTCGACGAACCCACGATTGGCTTGCACCAACGCGATAATGCCAAGCTCATCAAGACACTCCAGGATTTACGCGATCTCGGGAATACTATCGTCGTGGTTGAGCATGATGAAGACACCATCCGCGCATCGGATTATCTGGTAGATGTAGGCCCGGGGGCCGGTATCCACGGCGGCAAAATTGTGGCAGAAGGTCCTATTCCTGAGATTCTTAAAAGCACGAAGATAACTTCTTCGACTTTGGAATACCTGCGTGGCAAAAAGAAAATTGAGATTCCGGAAGAGCGTCGTCGCATAAAACCGGAAATACCGAAACTCAAAATAAAAAATGCCACCGCGAATAATTTGAAGAATATCAGCGTGGAAATTCCGGTAGGGCGTTTCACAGCGGTTACGGGAGTTTCCGGATCCGGTAAATCGAGCCTGGTATACGATGTGCTTTACAAGACTATCGCCAATAAATTTAACGCTGCGCATTATAAACCTGGCAAACACGACGGTATCTTAGGATTGGAATATATTAATCGTATCGTGAATATGGATCAGTCGCCGATTGGTCGCACGCCGCGATCTAACCCGGCAACCTATGTTGGGGCATGGACTTTCATCCGTGATTTATTTGCGGCTACTGATGATGCGCGTGTGCGCGGTTACAAGCCCGGGCGGTTCAGCTTCAATGTGCCTGGCGGTAGATGTGAGAATTGCGAGGGTCATGGCGTGATCGCAATCGAAATGCACTTTTTGCCTACGGTCTATGTGCCCTGCGATGTTTGCAAAGGTAAGCGTTTTGATCGCGAGACGCTCGAGGTGGAATATAAGGGCAAGAATATCTACGACATTCTTAAGATGACGATCGAGGAAGCCGTAGAGTTTTTTGAGGATATTCCCTGGCTTCACGATCGCCTGACCATTCTCGAAGAAGTAGGCTTGGGATATTTGGAGCTTGGGCAATCAGCGACTACGCTTTCGGGTGGTGAAGCACAGCGCGTAAAGCTTTCTTCAGAGCTTGGTAAGCGTGATACGCGTAAAACACTCTACCTCTTAGATGAGCCGACTACTGGTCTTCACTTTGCGGACATTGAAAATCTTCTCAAGGTTTTGCAGAAGCTTGTGGATCGCGGTAATACGATCGTGGTCATTGAGCACAATTTGGATGTCATTAAAACTGCTGATTGGGTAATTGATTTGGGACCGGAAGGAGGGGAGCGGGGCGGTCAAATCGTGGCACAGGGCACACCGGAAGAAGTGGCGCGCCGTAAAGAGAGCCATACGGCCGAGTATTTGCGCAAAGTATTAAAGTAATATAAAAAGAAAAGTGCGGAGTATCGTGGCTCGCGGCACTTTCGGGGGCTTAGCCTTAGGGGGTGCGAGGCGCGAGTTGGCCTCGCGATTGCGAGAAGGAAGATAAAAACCGCCGAAAATAAAGAAACGGCACCAGGTCCGGCTCCGCATAAACCCCCGCTTCGGTGGGGGTTTTCTATTTGACTATTTATAGCCTTCCATTATGGTGAGAGACTAAGGGGGTGAGGGGCATGCCGGTGATAAAAGAAAAATCCTTTTCCTACCCAAATCTCGATCACATCACAAATGACAAGCAGCGCGCGGCAATCATCGATTACCATATCAAGATTATCCGCGACTGGCTGAAAGACAAGCGCTTCAAGGATTGTCATATGATCGAGAAGGATGGAGTTGTCACCTTTACCTATACCGAAAAAACCGCGTCAGAGTGATGCGGTTTTAAAATAAAGAACCCCGGTTTTTTTGGGTGAAATATTTGCGGCGCTCAATCATTGATTTTGCTTGCTAAAATCTAGTATTCTGATTTCTGTCAAAAGAAAACTTGGCAAGAAGAAGATCCTTCGGCAAGTCCTCAGGATGACAGCAAACATGAAAAATCGATCTGGACTCTATAAAAATTTGCCCGATACTCCTGGCGTTTATCTTATGCGTGATGCGAAAGGTGATTTGTTGTATGTCGGCAAAGCGGCAAATTTGAAACGTCGCGTATCTAGCTATTTTTTGCGTCCTCATGATCGCCGGATTGATGAGCTTGTGTCACGCATTGCGGCAATTGACACGGAGAAAACGGATACCGCAATCGAAGCGTTGATCCGAGAGGCAGAGCTGATTAAGGAGCATAATCCGCCATTTAATATCAGAGAAAAAGATGACAAGAGTTTTCTTTATGTGGAAATCACGAAAGAGGAATTTCCACGCGTGCTCTTAGCGCGGGGCAGAGATTTAGGCAAAGAAGCGTATAAAGTAGCAAAGCGTTACGGTCCTTTTACTTCCGCATCTAATTTGCGCGACGCGATGAAGATTATCCGGCGGATTTTTCCGTACAGCGTTCATGCGCAAGCTATGAGCGGAGAGCACGAGCGAGAAGCAACGAAATTGAGACCTTGTTTTGATTATGAACTGGGGCTTTGCCCCGGCACCTGCATCCAAGCGATATCCAAAGCGGAATATCGCAAAATGATTAAAAATATCGAGCTTTTCTTTTCGGGAAAGAAGGAGCGGATTATTCGAGGCCTTGAAAAGGATATGAAACTTGCCGCCAAAAATCTGTATTTTGAAAAAGCGGAAAAGATTCGTGGACGAATATTCGCGCTGCAGCATATTCAAGATATTGCCTCGATTGCGGAAGATAAATTCGCGGATACAGGATCTCCCGAGGGGAAACAACAGCTAAGGATCGAGGGCTACGATATCTCGAATATTTCCGGTGTTTCCGCGGTGGGATCTATGGTGGTATTTATTGATGGAAAAGCGGATAAGAATGAATACCGAAAATTCAAAATTAAAACAGTGGAGGGCGCGAATGACGTGGGGATGATGACTGAGGTCTTAAGGCGCCGGTTCTCGCATTCCAGTTTGTCACCGGTACCGGAAAAAACATGGCCTTTGCCCGATATTCTCCTTGTAGACGGGGGTATCGGTCAGGTGAATGCCGCGCGTCATGTGCTTCGGGAATATACATTGGACATTCCGGTAGTAGGTCTCGCGAAGGGACCGGAGCGAAAGCGAAATGACGTCGTGGGGCTCATACCGAAGAAGTTGAAAGATGTTGACCTCAGAACGCTTATTAAAGTTCGGGATGAAGCGCACCGTTTTGCGGTTGCGTATCATAAGAAGGTACGGGGAAGAAGGTTTTTTGAGTGACAGAGAAGGGGACTCTATCCGTCTTATCTGATATAATTAATCTATGGAACAAACCCCTCTTAAAATAGGCCCGAAGGATGTTTTTCTTCACCTTTTAGGCATTATTACGCTTTATGCAAGCGCGATTTCACTCGCTACACTACTCTTCCAGTACATTGATTTGAAGCTTCCAAATATCGCCGTTGATAGCTATTACTATCGGGATGGGATATTGAGCTCAATTCGTTTCGCCGTTTCGACGCTTATCGTAGTGTTCCCGGTATATTTCTGGACTACCCGACGATTGCGAGCGCTTGCGGAAACGGACCCAGAGCGCCGTAATTTCGGCATTCGCCGCTGGTTAGGTTATTTCACCCTATTTCTCGCAGGGAGTATCGCGATAGGTTGGCTGGTTGCCGTAATCAATAAATTTTTGGAAGGAGATTTTACTACGGCATTTTTACTTAAAGCGCTTGTCATCTTTTTTGTGACCGGCAGTACTTTT
>CAZEJX010000017.1:0-14841 GCA_964512715.1 uncultured Candidatus Saccharibacteria bacterium | reverse complement strand
GAGCAGGCGATAGCGCAAATCGAGCGAGGCGCCCTGGAAGCGAAATATTGCTTGTTTCTCGTCTCCTACTACAAAGAGGTTAGGGTTTGGGAAAAAGCTTGTAATAAGCTCCAGCAAACGATTCTGAGCGCCATTCGTGTCCTGGTGTTCGTCAACCAAAATATATTGCGCTTCTTCCTGTACTGCCAAAAGGAAATCCTTGTCTCGCTCGAGCGCGCGGTTCACTTCCAAAATCATATCCTCAAAATCATACAGGCGGCGCATGCGAAGTTCTGCCTCATAACGCTCATATATCCCCGAAAGCTCGGCATTCTTACGAAGATGACGAAGCTCCTTTTGATACTCCAACTTCATCTTGCCTTGGTGGGCGCCTTTTTCATGATACAAATCCGGTATGTCTTCAAATTCTTTTTTACGTTTTTGAATGAGCGCCTTAAATCCCTCCGGATCATATCCCTCGCGCTTCACATCCCGGATCGCTCCAATGATATCGTTCACGTAAAAATAGATATCGCCAAAGGGCTTCAGCTCCTCAAGATCCGAAGTCTCAATCGTGTGGCGGATGATGCTTAGCTGATCAATATCTGTTGCATTCTGAGCCCCAATAATCGCCGGGAAATATTCCGGAAATTCCTGAATCAGCCGATTCGCAAAGCCGTGGAAGGTAGCAATTTGAGCGTAGTAGCCACGCGTACCGATCATATCCACTAAACGTTTGCGCATATTCGCCGCGGCGGATTCGGTAAAAGTAAGCGCCAGAATATTTTCCGGAGCAGTATCGGTTTGCTTCAGAATATTGGCGATACGCAGTGTGAGAATTTGAGTTTTGCCGGTGCCTGGCCCCGCAATTACCATAACCGGGCCGTCGATTGTATCGACAGCCTCTTTCTGTTTGGGATTCAGCGATTCATATGCAGCTTTGAATTTTTCGGTAATCATTTTTACACGTCATTTAGAAAAGAAATTTTTGAATCCTAACCAATGACCTTCCTCAATTTGAACGCTTTCCACTCGTGCCTGTGGTGGGCCGATACGCAACCAGTCAGTAAACTTCTGAACTAACTCTTCGAAGCCTTCTGCTTCAATATAAACAGTTCCGTCTGATTCGTTCCGTGCAAAACCTTTCACACCTAAATCATCTGCCTCTTCTTTAGCTTTGACTCGAAAGAATACACCTTGCACCTGGCCATGAACTCTTATATTCAAATGCTTGGTCATGTCTTATTGTACATTGCAACGCAAGGAGCGAATACTTGACAATCCCTCTGAATAATCGAGAATGGAATCGGCAATTTAAAAGGAGGTGTCCGTTGAAAAAGAAAGAGATCCTCATTGCTTTCGAATTATTGTTCTTAGTAATAAGTCTTTCTCTCCTTCATTTCGATTACACTCAATATAAGGAACTCGCTAAAGCAAAGGAACCAGCAGAGACTCGAGCCATTGCTCCGGATAAGTGTCTTCCTTGTCGTGCGCCAGTGGCTTATAAGCTCGGCGAGTTCGACAGTCGCTTCGGCATCTCAAGGGAAGAATTTCTCAAAGTTACAGAGCAAGCGATCCATAACCTGGAAGCAACAGCTCAAAAGAAGTTGTTCTTCTATGATCCCATGCATGCCAAGCTTACAATCACACTCATCTATGATGAACGGCAAATGTATGGAGAACGATCAAAGACTCTGCAAAACAAGATCTCAATGCTCATACAGGATTATCACGAGCAAGAGAAAGAGTGGAATTCGATCCCAGGGCATTCTGAAGCGGATTATCTCGAGCTAGAAAGACGTCTTTCACTCGAAGGGGACGTTATCAAAACCCAAGTAGATGCTCTTGAAAATCTGCGAAAAGAAAGATATGAGTTTCAAAATCGCTCTGGAAGGGATGGCATAGCCGCTGGAAATTGCGACTTCAATGAATTGAATATAAACGTCTATTCATTTGAAAGCCTTGAGGAACTCAATAAAATCCTTACGCATGAGTTTATTCATGCATTAGGAGTGACAAATCATATCAAGAATCCACAAGCGCTTATGTGTGGCGAACCATATGAGTGCGATGAGAACAATTCACTAACTACTGACGACATCGCTTTAATTCGCAAGGTTGTCACTAAACCATAAGCGGCCTACATTAACTCGTAAGCCGCTTTTTCTATTTCGAATCTCTGACGTAGAAACGAGCCAGCGGGCAGCCTTTCTTTACGTGATCATGCTTACGCGCCGGGCAATAGGCACGGCCATAATCAACCAGCAAATAGTTAAAAATCGGCCAGTCTTTTTTCGGAACTATCTGCAATAAATCCTGTTCGATCTTATTCGGTTCATTCTCATCCGTAAAATCAAGCATGCGGGCAAGCCGCCATACGTGCGTGTCTACCGCGATGCCTTCCCCTATACCGTAAACGCTCGAGAGTACAACATTGGCACTCTTTCTGCCCATACCAGGCAACGTAGTGAGCTCGACAATCGTTTTCGGCACTTTGCCTTTAAAATCTTCTTTAAGTTTTTTAGCCGCGGCGATGATATTTCGGCTCTTATTATTTGCAAATGTTATCTGGCGGATATCTTTGGCGAATTCCGTGGGTTTTGCGCCCATGCAAGCTTCAAGTGTCTTATATTTCTTAAAGAGCGCGGGTGTTACCTCATTTACTTTCTTGTCGGTACATTGCGCGGAAAGTTGCACCGCGACAATAAGTTGCCACGGAGTTTTCCAATCCAACGCGATCCGCGGATTCGGATCGAGCTTCTTCAAAATAGCGGTGACCTTTTTCACCTTTTCCCGCCGCTCTTTAAGAATCTTTTCGGATACTTGTTTCATTTTTAATGTCATCCTGAGCCTGCGAAGGATCTTCTGCTAATAAATCTTCGAAACCAGGATTGATCTCTTTTATTAGCGCTAATTTTCGACATCGTTTCCAACCTTTAATTCTTTTTTCCGCAGAAATAGCGTCATAGGGGTTCTCAAAAGCTTCGTACCAAATAATTCTATCTACATTATATTTCGCGGTAAAGCTATCATTAATTTTACTCTTATGTTCAGAAATACGCCTGGATAAATTATTGGTTACCCCCCGTATACAAAACATTCTTGCCAGAATTGGTAGCGATATACGTATAGTAAGACATGCAGAAGTTTCTTCGGCAAGCCTCAGAATGACATACGGAGATAAAATTTAAATAAAGTGCAAAAAAGAAGATCCTTTGAGTAAGCTCGGCATGACGGTTTTCGGAGCTCAGAACTCATGCTACTGCTCAATCTACACTTTCCTTCGTTTGCCCAAATCCTTTTTAATCGCTGATTTCTTTTCCTTGATTTCGATGGGGGCTTGAGCCTTGCGAACTGACGCGGGCAAGTCTTTGTTTTTTCCTTGAGCAGCATCGTTCTTACCCAGCTCTCGAAGCTTCTTATGCAATGCGTGAATTTCATCGCGCAGAATTGCGGCAAGCTCAAAATTAAGATCTTGGGCGACTTCTTTCATCTCCTTTTCCTTGTCATGAATCAGTTTCTGAAGCGCGGAAGAAGACGATGGAATCGCTTGCATTTCGATATCCAGAATAGTATCGGTTGGCAAAATATCTTTGATCTCTTTTTTAATGGTTTGCGGCGTAATGCCATGCTCTTTGTTGTACGCCAATTGTTTCTCGCGGCGGCGTTCAGTCTCCTCTATCGCCCGTTTCATCGAGCCCGTCACTTGATCCGCATACATAAGCACTTCACCACGCACGTTACGTGCCGCGCGTCCGATGGTTTGAATAAGCGAGGTCTCTGAACGCAAAAACCCTTCCTTATCAGCATCTAAAATGGCGACCAACGATACTTCGGGTAAATCCAAGCCTTCGCGCAAGAGATTTACGCCTACCAGCACATCGAATTCTCCCCGCCGAAGAGCGGTAAGAATCTTGATACGTTCCAGAGTCTCCACATCACTATGAACATAATTTACACGCACTCCTTCTTCAATAAGATATTCCGTAAGGTCTTCCGCCATACGCTTAGTAAGCGTCGTTACAAGCACGCGCTCAGTGTTTTCCTTGCCATGAGCAAAACGATCTTTAAGCTTCCCTACCAAGTCATGCACCTGACCTCGCGCGGGAAGAATTTCAATTTTCGGATCAATGAGACCAGTAGGGCGAATGATCTGCTCGGCGATTTGAGCGCTTCGCTCACGCTCAAAATTTCCCGGCGTAGCGGAAACATAAATACACTCCCCAATGCGCGCCTCGAACTCGTTGAATTTCAATGGCCGATTGTCAGCCGCGGATGGCAAGCCGAAGCCATATTCAAAGAGCGTACGCTTACGGGAAGCATCGGCCTCATACATCCAGCCAAGCTGAGGGATCGTTACGTGAGATTCATCAATAACGGTAAGGAAGTCAGCGCTACCGTCAGAGTTGCGCGGGAAATACTGCAAAAGTGTATCCGGTGCTTCACCTGTCCCACGTCCGGAAAGATGGCGGGAGTAGTTCTCGATGCCGTGACAGTACCCAACCTCCTCCATCATCGCCAGATCGTAACGCGTGCGGCGTTCTAAACGCTCTGCTTCCAGAAACTTCTTATTCTGCTCAAAGTAATGCAACCGCTCTTTTAATTCGCTGCGAATCGCTTTAACCGCCCGTTCACGCTCCGTAACCGGGGTAATAAAGTGTTTGGCCGGAGCGATGTAGATCTCAGAAACCGTCTGTGTCTCGCCAGGAATGAATCCTTTAACCGGATCGATTTCAAAAATTTCGCCGATCCTACCACCCGCGAGATCAAAAGTGTAAATAATTTCCCGATCCGCAGGCATGATTTCCCACGTATCTCCACGCAAACGGAACGTGCCCCGCTTCAAGTCAGCAGTAGTACGATTAAATTGCAACTCAACTAATTTGCGCATGAGCTCGTCGCGATCGAAAGCGCTGCCGGCATAGAAATGGAGGAGATTTGCCGCATACACTTCCGGCGCACCTAAACCGTAAATACAAGAAACCGAGGCAACCACAATAACATCCCGCCGAGTGAGGAGCGCTGTCGTTGCGGCATGGCGCAAACGGTCAATCTCCTCATTGATCATCGCTTCTTTATCGATGTAAGTATCGGTTGTCGGCAGATACGCTTCCGGCTGGTAGTAGTCGTAGTAGGAAACGAAATAGTTTACGGAGTTTTTCGGAAAAAGCTCGCGGAATTCGTTGGTAAGCTGGGCTGCTAAAGTTTTATTATGAGCAATCACGAGTGTCGGCTTTTGAATTTTCTCAATGACATTCGCGATGGTAAACGTCTTTCCGGAACCAGTAACGCCGAGCAAAGTCTGTTCCTTCATGCCACTCTTAAGCCCGCGTGTGAGCGCGTCTATTGCCTGCGGCTGATCACCGGCAGGTTTGTTATCGGAAATGATTTTAAAGTCTGACATGGATTTTTCGATGTGCGTTAACCCCGCGGGGCATGAGCCCTAGGGGTACTACAAGGGTACTCTTTTCGATACGAGAGGTAAAGCTGCTACTTCGCGCTACCAGACTGGGTTACCCCTAAGAGCTCAACATCAAAATGCAACGTTGCATTCTGAGGAATGATGACTTTGCCCGTGCGCGGATCCGTAATTCCTGCTTCACCATAAGCGAGCGAAGACGGGATAGTGAGCCGCCGTTTACCACCCACTTTCATGCCTAAAACCCCTTGATCCCAACCCGGGATTACCTGACCCGCACCAAGAACAAACTGGAAGGGTTGATTGCGATCGTAGGAACTATCGAACGTAGTGCCGTCATCCAAAGTGCCTACATAATTCACCGTTACCAACTCCCCGTTTTTTGCCTCCTCGCCATTACCCACCGTGAGATCCTCAACTTTTAAGTCCATGTTCGATGTAGTTGTTTGATTAGTATTCGGAGCAGTATTCGACGTGCTTCCCTGAAGCATCCAGTATACCAGGCCAGCAGCAACAATCATGACCGCGAGAATAATAAGTATTGTTTTGTTCATAATGAAATTACGTAATATTCGCCCCCGGCTCGACTTCTTTCCACGGAGATAAGAGTACCGGCTCCCCTTCCGCGCCATGAGCGGCGAGGATCATGCCTTGGCTTGTCATCCCCATCATTTCACGCGGATCTAAATTTGCGATGATAACCACTTGCTTACCCAGAAGATCTTCCGGCGCGTATGTTTTTGCGATGCCAGAGAGTATCTGTCGCGTTTCCGAGCCAATATCTACTTGCAGCTTAAGAAGCTTTTCAGACTTCTCAATGCGTTCCGCAGCAGCGATCTTTCCGATTCTCAGATCTGCTTTCTGAAATTCTTCAAATGTCATAGATGAAATTGTAAACCCTTCAACAAACCGAGGGCAAGTAGCAAATCTCAAATAAAATAGTAATATAAAACAAGCCGAGGAGAAAGTCATGAAAGCGGACATAGACCTATCCATGCCTGACGCATTTCGAGCACATTGCGAGAGAATCCGGTCAATGTATCCCCCGCCTTTTGCCCATCGTATCCTTCACATTTTCTGGGAAGAATATGATTCTAAGCTTTCCGAGGAAAATAAAGTCTATTTGAGCGCGATACTCGACGAATCAATTGCGCATTAAAAAAGCGGCGGGTTTACCCCGCCGCTTTTTGCATTGCCTCTCCCGTTTGGAGAAATGCAGGGATGAGTTCACTAAAACAAGAGATGTGCATTGCTGGGTTGGCTCTCATAAGCTCGCGAGCTTCGAAAAAACCTCCTTCTATAGCGATGGAAAATGCTCCCACTATATTTGCCGCGCTTACTCCTTGAAAACTATCATCCACATAGAAGCTTTGCTGAGGCTCTACTCCAAACCGCTTGCAAACCTCCAGAAGCTCGGGAATCTTAGTCGTGGCACATGCGCGCACATGAGTGATGAGTCCGGTGAGACCCAAGACTTCAATTCCCTTCTGAACATAGCGCTCCGGAGAAACTCCGCTTACAATCACTGTAGGAATCGCATGCTTCTGACATTCGAGCAAAAACTCACGTGCATGAGAACGCAGCTTTATAAGATGGATATTCGCTTCAATTCCATCCATAAAAAGCTTATTCAACTCTTCGCGAGTAGCAGTCTCGGGGATGCCGTGCTCGTGATAAAAAGCTTTATGCTTCAAATTGATAGATTCAAGATAGACTTTCTTAGAAGGTGGTTCGCATCCGTAGGTGCGAAATTGAGCGCAAACACTGAGATAGGCAGCTTCTCCAGTGTCCGCTAGCGTTCCATCCCAGTCGAAAATCGCCAATTTCCAACGCATCATGTTCCCTTTCTCGAAAAGCTAAAGCTATTTAAGCACAAAGCTCTAGGGATGCAAATAAAAGACACCCCTCACGGGGTGTCTTTGTGCCAGCAGATGTCGAGCAGGTTTTAATTTTGTGGGCAATCCCGGAGCGCGAAGAGCGCGAGGGCTAGCGAATTTTCAGAAGAAAATTACGCGTGCCCGCAAAACAAAACCTGCGAGACCCTTACCAGCGGGAACCACCGCCATAGCCGCCGCCACCAGTGCGCGGAGCGCGAGGCTCCATCGGGCGGGCTTCATTGACGGTCAAGGGGCGACCACCCATGTCCTTTCCATTGAACATTTCGATCGCAGCCTTCGCTTCCTCATCGGAAGACATTTCGACGAAGCCAAACCCTTTCGAGCGGCCAGTCATTTTGTCCATGATGATGGATGCGGACGACACGCTGCCGGCCTCAGCGAACAAGTTCTTGAGGTCTTCATCAGTCGTCGAGTAGGGCAAATTCCCTACGTAAAGACGCATAGCCATTTATTTTTTGTTGATCATAACGTGTAAGCGACCTGCTTCCCCTATACGTACCCCTCTACTAACGAGAAGAGGTGCCTTACTGAGAACCTTACCGTAGCAGAATTGTACCATAAAAGGCCCCAAAAGCGCAATAGTGGATAAACAAAGCGGCGCGTGTCCTAAGGGACACGCGCCGAGATGATTACTACTGATAGAGAAGGCTAAAGACTGTTGGCAGCCCAAAAGCTTCGAGAGGCAGTCCATCCGAGATTCCGTCACTCCAGGTTATATCGCCGGGAGATTGGATCATCACCGCAAGGACGTTTGGAGTCCCTGCATTAGACGAAAATCCGTTTGAATTCAGTCGGATCTGCACTGTCTTCGATAATCCGGACGCAATGATCGGAGCTGTCGGGCCAGAATAGGCAAACAAGACCGAACATTGATCAATCGATGGGGTGCAAGTCACTGCCGATCCCCCAGCCCAGTCGATGCCGGTGTTCAGATCAATGAGTTGAACATCGAAAGCAGACGCACCGTTCTGAAGTGCCGATCCTCTAAGTGTAAGTTTCACTGTATGGACCGCAACATCAGAACCAGTGGCAGCAAACGAAATCGTTCCCACTGTATCGACCGAAGAACGAACTCGATCCGATGTAGCACCAAGAGAAGCTATCGTGATCGACAACTTTCCTTTGAGCACAGTCATCGAATTACCAGTCGCGACTCCCGAGGCTGATACTGACATGCCAACAGGCACCCCATAGGTAATTTGCGAAGCATCGACACTCAACTGATGTTTCACATTCTCCGCGCTCGAACCCAACTCCGAAAGGGTCCCTACGTCAGCCAAAAGGCTAAAGGTAGTCGTTGCGCTTTGAGAAATCAGGACAGGGATTGCAGAATGGAAAAGGTACCGATAATGAGTTGAATCGAGCTGTTCAGGAGATCCGGACAGTACTGTGACTGATAAGCCGGTGTCGCAAACGAGCGACATATTCCTGAACGAAACCGGAGCTCCGGGTTTCGATACTGTATCGATCACCGGAATATCGTAGACATACACATCGGCACGATTTGAAGTTTCTCGAAGCCGAAACGTAAGCAATCCATTTGCCGTCGAACCCATAGTGATCTGTCGAGACGGCGGCGTTGTCGCATCAAGCGCTCCATTCACGAGAACTGTCTGTGGGTACCAACACGGGACGGGACCACCGTAATTCGCCGCTGCAGGGTCCAGACAAAGGGCCTGCGAAGTAGTGAAGCTTTGAATCTGTCCGTACGTCGTACCGATCTTGTTTTCTGCAACAAGACGATAGAAGTACGTAGTGTTCGGTTGTAATGTACTGATCGTTTCCTGAACATTCCAGGCTTCAAAACTCGCTCCGATTGATCGGACGGCGGTAGTGGTTCCGTAATTAAGCTGATCGGACCAGTATTGAATCCAATACGTGGTAGCTGATCCATTAGGATTTACTTGACCGAAAAGAACAGCCGAATAGGACGTCACGATTGAGGCATCGCCCTTCACAACTGTCGGTGCCATAAGATACTGACATGGCGCCGGCTGGTTGTAATTCGTCGCTCGCGGATCGATGCACATCTGCACGTAACGACAAGGCAAAGGTTGCCCATAGTTTGTCGCGTTAGGATCGGTGCAGGTCGCCGGAGGCTGAGTCGTGCCGGCACACTGCGGCGGACAACTTGGCCGCTGCGGTGTCCGAAAACTCAAGAAACTGCTTTTCACCGCATCTGTGTAGCACGCGGATTTTGCAATCGCGCGAAACACGTAGTCGGTGTTTGGTTCAAGAGCTACTACGAGCGTCGAAGAAACCAAACGATCTGGCGGATAGGGTCCTTTGGAGTAATCTGCGGCGTCGACCGCCATCAGATGATCTCTGTCCTTCCCGATTTCAAAAGAAACCGAGTCGGCGGCGGAGAGCGTCTGAGCGGAAAGAATGGCCGAATTCCAATCCGCGGTGGGCACGAGCGGTTCAGCTTGCGGCACTTCGCAAATGGGAATCTGGACTTCTCCTTGGACGCTCACATAACTGCCCTGGACGATTGGAAATTGCCATTCGTAATCATGCTTGCCAGCTCCGTCGAAACGAATCGAAAGCGGTAAACCGAATTCGGCAGCATGAGCGGTTTCAAGACTGCCGCTCGCATGACCGATATCGACGAGCGAAGCACTTCGATCGTGAAGGAGGCGCACTGTTCCTTGCGGAATGAAGTTTGCCCATCCTTCCGTGACCGGCACGAAGTATCCTTTAGCATCTCGCCCTGGGGCGCCGAGCTTCACGACTGCCTGAATGGGCGCTGGCGATGGCGGATTTGTAATCGCCATCAGCGCCCCGCAACTCGTCGGATAACCTTGTTCGATGCACGTCATGGTTTCCTCGGCAAGCGACACGCCTGCGCAAAGAAAAACGAGCGCGAAGAGAATGCTGAAACGTTTCACTGGTCTTCTCCTTTTCTTTCTCTATGTTTTGAAGTTTTCAATAATTTTGCCTAATTAAATTATAGCACTATATATGCTATATTGTCAATGCTCTTGTCAAGCCTGAAACGACTAGATTTTACCGAGTTTTTTCGCAAGCGCCTCCGTGTCCATCAAGAGTCTCTCAATTTGCCCTATCCCCTTTTCCCAAAAGGATGCATCTGCGATATCAATACCCATCTTCAAAAATATGTTTCGCGGCGACTCCGATAAACCTGAAGCTAAAAACTCTTTTACTTTCTCGATAAATTTTGGATCAGCTTTTACGCCCGCTTGCATGGCTTTGCCAACCAATAAACCGCTCGCGTAGGAGTATACGTAGAAAAACATACGAATATGACTCCAGTAGACCCACCAATTTTCAGAGCCCGGTGATTGCTCCACTGCTTCACCCATATAGGCAGCCATGTTTTTTTGGAAGATTGCTCCGATATCTTTTTTGGAAAGATATCCTTTTTCACGAAACGTTCTGTGGAGCTCGGTCTCAAACCGATAGCAAGCAACCTGGCGAAACGCGATAGCGATTTCATCCTGAAGGCGAGCCACCATGAGCGCTAAACGCGTCTCATCATCGGCAGTTTTCGCGATTTCATCGAACACAAAATCTTCCATGAAAACACTGGCGGTCTCGGCAGTAGAAAGCGGTACGCCGAAATTCAGATCACTTTGCTTGCCGCGCTGCAATTCATTGTTGATCGCATGGCCCATCTCGTGCGCGATCGTGGTGACTTGCTTCAACTCCGGAACATAATTCAAAAGAACATAGGTCGGGTGCGCAAGCGTGCGATGCGCGCAAAACGCACCGCCATGTTTATTTTTGCGCGGATAGACATCCAGTTGACCACGCTCCAAAAAACTTCGAAAAATCTTATGGAATTCCGGGTCTAGATTACCAAAGACAGCATCCGCAAGGGCGACACCTTGCTCAAAAGAAAATTTCCATTCGGCATTGCCATAGGGTACTCCCCGTTCATGGTATTTGATCTGGGGTACGCCCATGAGTTTCGCTTGAAGCGCATAAAACCGCTGCGGGATATCAAAATGATTTGAGACCGTGGAAATAAGCGCATCCACCACTTCTGGCTCAATATCATCAGCGAGATGACGCTCGGAGTCAGGGCGAGCGAACCCCCGTAAATCATCGTCTATTTTCTTATTCTGGAGCAAGGAATTGATCTCGTGCTCGGCAATATCGGCTATTTTTTCTAAAATCTCATTCACCTGCGCCGCTGTTCTATCGCGCGTTTCCTTATCACGGTCGTGGGAAAGATTGAGAAGCTCCTCAAAACTTTTGCCCTCTCGTTCCTCGCGCGAAACAAAACCCGAAAGCATCCGTTCCCAATTAGCCGCCGCTGGAGGGTATTTCAAAATCATGATCTTCTCCTCATCTTCCGAGAGAAGGTGCTTTGCTTCCGCGAAAAGCCGCTCCAGAAAATGCTTCCATTTGGCAAGCTCCGGGGTAGCGAGAAACACTCCTTGCGCTTCTTTGCTGACTTTTGCCAAACGCATCGTAAAAAACTGTATATCAGTGGCTAGTTTTGAGGCGAATTCTTCAATTTTGCCTTGTTTAGCCTTGAGTTCCGGATCATTTTCGTCTTGAGCGGTTCGCAAATCAAAATAGTAAGCTTCTGAACCACCGCCAGCGCACGTTTCATGCCAATCCTCATACTCCTGAAGCGCTTCGGAAAGCACTTTTGGATCGCTCAGGTAGTCATCCCGGTTTTTCCACTTCGAAATAAACGCATCCGTTTTCGCACGAATATCGTTTCGCGCTTCTTCCATGTTCGGATCCGTGTCGGAGTTAAATAAGGGAGACAGATCCCATTCGGTTTTTATCATAGGGATAAGAGTAACGAGTAAATAAGAATAAAAAAGAGGGCGTGGCCGAAGCCACGCCCTACATCATTGCGACAGTCCCTACCGCCATCAGGATGAGTATTCGCCAGGAACGAACCCCCCTTCCTTGATCAAAGCCGTGTCCGCGCGTTACGGGGCAGCTTTGGATGGCCCGATGCATCGGTTCGAGAGGATGTATGCGGATCCTAAACAAGATCTTCCCACGAACCTTAGCCTTACGCTGGCGTATAGCCAGTTTCTGAGGTGCTATTCCTAACACCGCGCCGGTCTGGGCTCAAAACGCTATTGCTAGCGCTTACCCCTCACATCTTTCTAATCGTCCTCACGCATCTACCGGACGTTGATCATAGATTATCGGGTTGCCTGTCGCAATCTCTGAAATCAATTTTGTACTAAAAGCAGCTTAGCGCTACTATTTTAAATGTCAACTATCAGATGGCGGAGGCTTGGGGTTTTGCGGAGAGTAGGATGGATTTAGCAGCGTTACATGGCGGAGGTTTACCTTTTTCGAGGCAGTAAGACTTGGCCTAGCGGCCTGCACCGCTAAAGCGGTGCCCTGGGAGCGCTGCCTCGAAAAAGGTAAACCGGAGCCCTTCATGAAGCCTTAATCTTCAATAAGCCTTAATTACCCTATGAGAATACTAATTGTTGAAGACCAGGAGAAACTCGCTAAATCAATCCAAAAAGGTTTGGAACAAGAAGGCTATGCAGCCGATTACGTGCTGGATGGCGAGGCAGCCGAACGGCGTATCGAGATCGGCCACAAAGATTACGATCTTATCATTCTCGACCTCATGCTCCCCAAAAAGGATGGCTTTGAGGTCTGCAACACTATCCGTGCCCACGGCATCATGACGCCCATTATCGTCCTTACCGCCCGTGGTGCAATTGATGACAAAATTACTGCTCTAAACGGCGGCGCGGACGATTATTTGGTAAAGCCGTTTCTCTTTAAAGAACTCCTCGCCCGCATCAATGCCATTCTGCGACGTCCGGAAAGCTATGTTCCCAGCGAGCTCAGAGTCAAAGATCTCGTCTTGAATACTGCTACCCGGGAGGTGTATAAAGGCGGTAAGAAGATCCAGCTCACGCTCCAGGAATTCAGCGTGCTCGAATACCTGATGCGTAATATGAACCGGGTGGTGAAGCGTGAAGCAGGCGTGGAACATGTCTGGTATTTCAACTATGACGGATTCTCGAATGTCGTCGATGTTCACATAAAGAATCTGCGGAACAAAATAGACAATGACGGAAACGAAAAACTTCTCGAAACGGTCCGCGGAGTGGGTTACTGCATTAAAGGATAAGCCCCTCAAAAACGCGCGTATTCGCCTCACGGCGCTCTATGTGCTCCATACGTTTATTATCCTTTCCATCTTCGTGGCGCTTTTGGGATACGTCCGCGCGCGCTATCTCCATGAGGATCTCGCTGGTCAATTCGCTAATCATGCCATGGAGGAGCAAGTAATCAATGTGCTCTGGAGCGATCTCCAGCGCGCAACTACCATTCTCATGGTCTTTGTGCTGATCGCGATAGCGATGTTGAGCTATTTCGCCGTCGAACTCACGCTGCGTCCTATACGCATATTCTTAGAAGGACACCGACGTTTCATCGCCGACGCTTCTCATGAATTACGGACGCCGCTTGCAGTCATGCGGACAGAAATTGAGGTAGCGCTTCTCGATCCGGAAAGCGTGTCTAAATCGGAAGCAATTGAAATCTTGAAAAGCAACGCGGAAGAAATTGAGCGCATGTCGAAAATTCTCACGAACCTCTTAAATCTCGCGAGTTTTAACGATGTAAGCGGCGAACCGCCAATGGCACCTGTGGATCTCGAGGAAGTGATTGAACGCGTCGGAGAACGCCTGAAGCGAAATATCGCCGCCAAACACATTGAATTTTCCACCTTTCACGTGGAGAAAGTACGTGTACTCGGCAATAACGTTGCCTTAGAGGAAGTGGTCTCTAATCTTTTGAAAAATGCTATTAACTACACGGATCCGGGCGGCAAAGTATTTGTTTCACTTCAGGAATTGAATGACAATTACGCGGAGCTTATCATTCGCGACACGGGCGTTGGTATTGCCGCATCCGAACTGCCGCACGTATTTGAACCTTTTTATCGCAGCGAGCGATCCTTCCACATGGATAAAACCGGTTCCGGCTTAGGATTGCCGCTTGTCAAAGAAATGATCAAGCGCCACAAGGGTTCGATCAACATCGAAAGCGCCCAAGGCAAAGGCACCACCATCACCGTGAAGTTGCCGCTCGCACAAATAAAAAACCCGGAGAATAATTGAATAGCACCTTTACGTGTATTTCGAAATATTCGCAGCGATACCGCTCATCGTAAGAAACACCGCGAGCGCCGTACCACCATAGCTAATAAAAGGCAGCGGTACGCCCGTAAGCGGCAAGAGACCGGAAATTGCGCCGATATTCACGAGTGACTGGAACGCGATAATAGTCGCGAATCCTATCAAGATATATTTCCCAAACCGATCGCTCGTTTCTCGTGCGAGCCAGAAAAGACGAAAAACAAGGATGGCAAAGAGCGCCACAAGACTCGCAGTACCAATAAAACCAAGCTCCTGCCCTGCAACGGCAAAAATAGAGTCATCCACCACTTCCGGTAGGTAGGTAAATTTCTGAATACCTTGGCCAAAACCTCTACCCATGATGCCACCGGAGCCTATGGCGATGAGCGATTGCTTGATTTGATACCCCTGTGATTGTTGGCCTTGGGAGGGGTGGAAAAAG
>CAZEJX010000016.1:0-15329 GCA_964512715.1 uncultured Candidatus Saccharibacteria bacterium | reverse complement strand
ACGACTTAGATCGTTTGGTTTAGATGTCCACAACGGTCGAGCATTTAACTTCTGTTATGCCGTTTCTTCATTTGGTCGGGGTGCGGGTTTTTTTACCCCGCGTCCGGATGCTTCTGCCGTAGCCCCGAACCCTTCCATACGTTTTGGCACGGCTAATGCGCAACGCATGATCATCGACAATGCTGGTAACGTCGGTATCGGCACCTCTACTCCCGCCTCAAAATTACATGTATTGACCGGCAACGTTGATGGCTTGCGAGTGGAATCTAGCAATTCCGGATACTTGGAAGTGGGAAAAACGAGCGGCACAAGGTGGCGCTTAGCGAATGATTATAATTCCAGCGGAGTTTTAGAGCTTTTAGTTGGCACGAATGGCTCTGCACCAGCTTCTAATGTGCTTACGGTAAGTAGTACAAACGGTACGGTGGGCATAGGGTCAGGCCCAGTCAATGGCAGTAAATTGAGTGTCGGTGGTGATATCTATGTAACCGCCGGAGGTAACCTCTCTTTCCAGGGTGTTAACAATAATAATGGTCTTTGGTGGTACGCGGTTAATAATTCTGCATGGGGGAGCATCTTCCGCGATACAGCAACCGGCAATTTGCATATCAACTCTCAGGGAACATTCCTCTTCGGCGTCGAGCAAGGTACAAATGTAGGTATAGGTACTTCTACGCCTGCAGCTAAGCTTCATGTCGTAGGCACTTCTCAAAATACCCTAGCTCTCGATTCGCCTGCATATCCGGAATTAACGTTCCGTGTTAATAACGTAGTGAAGAGTTATATCGGCCAAGTTACGAGTGCCGGCGGATATTTCACTGGCAGTACGGCCGGCGACACGGTTATCCGCAACGATGCTTCGGGCGCCATACGCTTCGGTCATGGCAGCGGTAGCGCGGACTTCAGTATTTTAAGCAACGCGCACGTATTGATTGCCACTACTTCTGACAATGGTGGATTGCTAAACGTTGGCACGTCAACATCTGGATTAGTAGCAACCTTCGGCGGCGGCTCCGGGAAAATTAACGTAGGCACCGTTGACCCGATTTATACGATTGGCGGCGAGCGTTACGCAACCTATTTGAGCGGCATGACCGGACAGAAAGAAGAAACCGCAGGGACGATAAGCTGCGAGCTCAGAGCGGAGACCTGCGAGCATGTAATTGACTTTAATAACTTAGAGAAGGGGAGTGATCTCTGGCTCTTCGGAAAGGCAACGGATATAAAGAAACACTTTGCGGATATGACCGTACTTCTTACTCCGGCGTTTGATGGCAAAGCGTGGTACGAAAAAGATGCAGCCAATTTACAGTTGATCATCCACGCTTCGCCGCTCGCAGCTCTGAGCTCGCCGCTCGAGATCTCCTATCGTCTCACCGCGCCGCGCTTTGATAGCGCGAGCTGGCCGAACACCAGCGACGTTCCGTACATGGGCTTTAACCTCGACGCCCTTTCTCAATAACTTTATGCGTAGCTACCGATTTGCGTTGAGTGTTGCAGGGTTGGGAATCGCGATCGCGGCCGTGATGATTATTTGGGGCGTGCGACACAATCGGATTAGCGTATCACCAAACGCTAAGAATTTCCAAGCCACCGCCATTTCCAAAAAGAAAAAATTTGTAATTCCCGCGGCACCCGCCATATATCAGATCAGCGAAGCAGCCGAAGATCTACCGAAGATGATCGAGGCCAAAATTGATCCTACGGATGTCCATGTAGGTGATATTCAAAATTTTTATATCACGCTCTCCGATCCAAATCCCATAACCTCAGTGGTGGCAAAGATTCAAACAGACCATCATGTAAAGGAGGTAGAGCTAGCAGAAGATTTCTCGCAGGCTCGGAATGACAAAGTGTATAAAGGTTCTTGGAAGGTGGCGGATACGCATGACACTACCTATCGCACCACTTTCGTGGCTAGAGACAGTAAGGGTCGCGAAAACTCCATTACCCTAGCCTGGTCGGACGCCTGCTCCATACCAAACAGCGGCAACTGGAGTATTAGTTCGAATAGCAACTGCACCCTTTCTGCTGTCGATGGCGTAGATAATGGTGATGCCACGATTGATGGCGGCGTAAATAATGGCACACTCACCTTGAACAGTGGCGCTACGTTCGCTTTCAATCCTGGACATAAGATAACGATCACGACTGGTCACATCGCGCTCGCGAGTGGCGCTCAGATCAAAGAGACATATCTTTGGAAGCAAGACGCGGATAGTGATACCTATCCAGGAGCGACCGAGTACGCTCAAACGAATGACCCCGGTCCTGGCTACGCCCGGCGATATACCTGGGCGGTGCAGGATGACTGTTATGATTTCGATGCCAATGCATATCCCGGTGAACCAAATTATTATGCTTCCCCGGTGGACTTTGCGCCCAACTACGACTGGAATTGTGATGGGATAAATGAGGAACAATATCAAAGCACGTATACCCCTCGTAACTGCACCTATGTGGATCCCGGGGATGGGGGGCCTGCCTATTGCCAGGTAAATACTCCCGGTACGGCAGGGTGGCAAACTTCTGTGCCTGCGTGTGGGCAAACGGCTTATTATATTGATGGTCAGGGATGCATAGTACAAGGTACCGCTTGTATTTATCGAGATTCATTTACCTCTGGTAATTGGACCCAATATTGTCGTTAAGCTCTTGACAAAAATAGCTCACCCCCTTGACTTTTTTAAAGAGGGTGTGCTATAATGGACCTAGATTCCAAATTTCTTGTTTGCGAAGGACTTCGATTACTAATTTGACAACCGAAAAGAGGTGAAAGTATGCGTTCCAAGTTCATCGTTCTCGCGGTACTCGCCGTGATCATTTTCTCGCTTCCTGCGTTCGCTGCCGGAATCGAGCGCATCGATCGTCCAAGCCTTGCACTTGGCGTTGTAACGTTCGACAAGACGGGCATCGCGGTTGTGACCTTCGATCCAGCGGCCGCCAACGTGACGGACGCATATCGGATTGAGGTCGCGACGTACGTGACTGGCGTCTCGCTCGCGGAGCAGGGCGCCGCTCATTTCACCCTCGTCGGTCCTGCGGGAGCGACGGCGATCTGGAAGGTGATGCCGATTCCAGTCGAGTCGGACGCATCGCAATTCGGACGTAGGCGTGCGATGCGCGCTGTGCGTGGTTGCGATGTCGGATTCTCGTACATGCCGGAGCTCTACTTCGATTGCAACAAGAACGACATCGTCGACTCTTTCCAGTCGGTGGGTGACTGCGTGACGGGACCGAATACCGTTACGACCATCGCTCATTGAGGAGAAGATCTCTGTGCTACCGCATCGACCTTCTACCTCAACGCGCGTGGTACCCCGCTCGTGACCAGAGCGCTTGCCGTGAAGGACACGACAGGTAACATGGTTCTCGACGCCCACCCTGGGTGCGCGACCGAATAACGCCGGAGAAATCCGGCACAGATAAAGCCTCGAGCTCTGCTCGAGGCTTTTGTTATACTTATTTATATGAAACATTTACTCACCATTGCAGTTTTTCTCGTGATAGGCGTGGCGACCGTGGCGGTCATGTATAAAACATCACCTATAGATGCTTCTTCGCTCGGGGCTTTGACGCTCAATAATTTTCAAACTTTCTTGCGCAAACCGATCAGAAGCTACCCAACGGTACTACCTCCCGCAACTACCCCAACCTCTACCGCTACCTCCACTCCGGATCGCCGCCGCGCGGTAACTCCGCCGCCTGCGCCTGCCACGACTTCGACCACAGCCTTCAATTGCACGGTGCGCCAGAATTTGGTTCGCAATTGCGATGTGGATCAATACGCGGATGATGCCAATATTGTAAGCGCCTGCGTGGTTTCAAAATCGGCTTGGGTGTTTTGCGATCAAGGATCATGCGCCGTGGCGTTTTACCAGGATAAAAATGGATTACGTTACACCGGGGTAGGATCAGTCAAAATGGATGTGAATGGCAGACCGATTGCCAAGCCGCCGAGCAAGTGCGAGTACTACTAATAGACAGATAAAAACAGTAATCGCCGCGATGCAGATTGCATCGCGGCGATTTTGTATTAGTGTCGGACGCCGCGCCGGCGTGCCGGCGCGGAACGGAGGAGGTACTGTGCGGCGGCATAGGCATTTACCTTGCCCATGCCTTGCGCGAGGAAATCAGCGCCTATATTCTGGGCTGTCCCCATGATGGCGTACTTCACCTCATTAGGAGTGGCGTCGGGCTTTAGTGACCACAAAAGGGCTGCGAGGCCGCTCACGTGTGGCGTGGCCATCGAAGTTCCGTTCAAGAATTCATAGTCCGCGGCAGTAACACGAATGACAGCGGTGTTCCCCGCGTACGTTCTGAGGCGCGCGCCATCCGCATCTGAAACGCATACGGCGATGGCTTTACTGCTCGAAGCGCCGAGCGTGCCCTGGAATGAACCGGAAACATTGTTGTAGATCACAAATCCCGCTGCATGAGCTTGGAGTCCATTGTCCACTTTTTGAGCGAAGGTGAGACCATCACCGCGAGAGACGAGCGCGACGTAGGTGTCGGTGATGGCGGGATATTGGCTAGGATTACCGAAACCGCTATCCATCAATGGGGCGCTGACGGTGCCGGATAACGAACCAACCATCGGCAAGGCCAAAAAAACTTCCCGACTCAATACTTCCACGGTACTTAGATGACCTTTCCCTAATGGGAAGTCAGATAGCACATTCGTTCCCGGCGCGACCACGTCCACAAAATACTTGGAGAAAGACGCGATTCGATTTTGATCGTCCATTGCGCCAACTCTCAAGACGTCCGGATATTGAGCCGGGTAGCTTAACGTTGCGAGCGTGTCCTCGGGGTTATCCGCATCCAAATTTCCGGCGGCGGCAACTACTAGCATGTTGTTGCGCACTACCGCTTCGATCATTCGCGCTTCCGGCGGATAGAACGTTGAGGAACCAAGCGAGAAGCTAATCACATAGTTTACGCCAGGCTTTTGATTGTCGATAATCCATTGGAGTGCCAGCACGATGCTACTGCCGGTGCCATGACCATCCGCCCCCAGCACTTTGTGCGCTTGGACTTTGATGTTTGGTGCCACGCCAATTACTCCAAAGTTATTCTGATTGGCGCAGATAGTTCCGGCGACGTGCGTGCCATGACCATTGTCGTCCAGGGGATCGTCGTCGTTATTTACCCAATCATACCCGCCTGCGTAACAGTTTTGAAGATCGGGATGCCGGTAATCAATACCAGTGTCGACAATTTCCACCATCACGCGAGATGAACCTTGCCCCAAATTCCAAACAGGAGAGACATTGACCGCGTCGATGCCCCAAGGACGCTCATCGCCACTCCAGGGTGGTGGCATCGGCTGGATTGGTGTAGCTACGTCCAGAGCATGCCGCTCCACGTCCTCATAAATCCTTTCGACACGCATATCGCCGCGAAGATTTTCTTTTTCCTTGTCAGTCATCTCCGCGATGTATCCGTTGATTGACGAAAGTTCCGCAACGTTTTCCGCATGCGCGGCAAAATCTCTGAGATGTGCCGCTGGACGAAGCATGACGATATGACGATGACGAGTTTCCGCGGGAGCACCCTCAGCATGAACGAAGGGTGCCATACAAACCAGAAAAATGAGGAACATCATGAGCTTCCGAATCATTTCATCCTCCTTATTTTGAGCTGTTTTCAAGTTAACCCACAGTGGTTTCTGGCATCAAATTATCAACTTTCCTTGCCTATGGCAACCCCGGACTTCGAGCTTGCTTGGAGGTCCCAGAAAGCGATGTTACACTATGAAACATGCTGCAATCCAAGCTATTTACGAAGACGCTCCGCGAAGCTCCCAAAGATGAAGAGGCTTTAAATGCCAAGCTTTTGATTCGCGCGGGTTTCATTCACAAAACCATGGCTGGTGTGTATTCATTTTTACCCCTCGGCCTCAAAGTTTTGAATAATATAGAGCAAATCATCCGCGAAGAAATGAATACGATCGGCGGCGTAGAGATGCGAACATCAGCTCTCCAGAGCAAGGAGGTATGGGAGAAATCCGGCAGGTGGAGCGATGAAGTGGTAGATAACTGGTTCAAAGCCGAACTAAAAAACGGATCCACGGTGGGCTTATCGTTCACGAACGAAGAAGCGTACGCAAGCATGTTAAAGCAGTATGTGAGCTCCTATCGTGATTTGCCGGTATATCCGTATGATTTCAAGACGATCTTCAGAAATGAAGCGAGAAGCAAATCCGGAATCATGCGCGGCCGGGAATTCCAGTGGAAGGCGCTCTATTCTTTTTCAAAAGACGAAGCGGAGCATAATGCTTTTTACGAGAAAGCTAAAGCTGCTTATATGAGAGTTTTCGAGCGGGCAGGTATCGGCGAGCGCACTCATCTTACATTTGCCTCCGGTGGAACGTTTTCCAAATTCTCCCACGAGTTTCAGACGCTCACCCCTGTCGGAGAAGATACAATCTATTGTGATCAAGCCTCCGGCATTGCTATCAACAAAGAAGTACTGACTGATGAGGTAATCGCCGAACTTGGTCTTAAGCGAGAGAACTTGGTGGAAGAGAAGGCGGTGGAAGTCGGCAATATTTTCTCCCTCGGCACAAAGTTCTCGGAGCCGTTTGATCTTACCTACCGGAACGAGGCAGGAGAAGAAAAACTTGTCATTATGGGAAGTTATGGCATCGGACTTGGTAGGCTTATGGGCACGGTCGTTGAGATACTCTCGGACGATAAAGGCATTGTCTGGCCGGAGTCTATAGCGCCGTTTCAGGTGCATCTTTTGAGTCTTGGTTCCAGCACAGCGGATGAAATTTATCAAGATTTACTGCGCGCGGGTATTCAGGTACTCTTTGATGAGCGCGACGCGAGCGCTGGTCAAAAATTCGCGGATGCAGACCTCATCGGTATTCCCTGGCGCGCAGTCGTAAGCCCGAAAACAGGGGATAAGATCGAAGTTAAGCGGAGGAATAGCGAAGAGGTGAAAGTAGTGAGCGTGAAAGAATTTGTAAACATACTGTCATCCTGAGGCTAGCCGAAGGATCTTCCGCAGAGGGTTCTTCGCTGGGCTCAGAATGACCAAACCTCTCATGGCAATTTTCGATTCATTCTTTAAAGACGTTGGTATTGATCTCGGCACGGCAAATACGCTGATTTGGGAACGCGGCAAAGGATTGGTAATCGACGAACCAACCGTTGCGGCAATCAACAATAAAACGAACGAGATTCTTGCGGTCGGCGACAAAGCAAAGCGCATGCTTGGACGCACGCCGGGACACGTGAGTGTGATCCGTCCGCTTGAAGACGGCGTGGTTTCAGATTTCGATATGGCCTATGAGATGCTTCGCCAATTCCTGCGCTCAATCGCGGGCACCTTTGGATTCCGCCGCGGTATTTTGGGTATTCCGAATGACCTCACGGAAGTAGAGCGCAAATCCGTGGAAGATGTTGCCAAAAACGCAGGCTGTTCCAAGGTAAGCCTCATCGAATCCCTGGTTGCCGCGGCGCTCGGAGCGGAATTACCGATCGAAAACCCAACCGCCAACCTTGTAATTGATATCGGCGGCGGAACCTCTGACATCGGCGTGATTTCGATGGGCGGTATCGTGGTATCGCGCACGCTCAAAGTCGCCGGTGATAAATTTAACGACGATATCGTGCGCTTCATGCGCGATGAATTTAAACTCGCCATCGGGGAACCAACCGCCGAATTTGCAAAAATTGCCGTGGGCTCGGCAATTCCCGTGGATGAGAAGTTGGAAGTCTTGGTGCGCGGCCGCGATTTAGCCAGTGGCTTGCCGCGGGAGATCATGGTGAAGAATATCCACGTTCGTGCGGCGCTCGCCAAATCGCTTTCCTCGATTTTGGAGAGTGTACATGAAGTGATCGAAACCACGCCTGCGGAACTGACCGGCGATATGCTGCGGGAGGGAATCATCCTCTGTGGCGGCGGCGCGATGCTGCGGGGTCTCGATCAGCTGATCGAAAAAGAGACTTCGGTGACCACTCGGGTAGCGGAGAATCCTTTAACCTGCATGGTGCGCGGCCTCGGCCGGATTGTCGATAATTTCGATCATTATTCCGAGCTCTTGGACAATCCCTTAAAGCCGGTGGATGTGCAGTTGTAAAATTGTGTAATGAACAAAGACTCCATCTTGATCATCGTACTCATGCTGCTCATTACGAGCATGTTCACCTTCGGTTCGCGGCTCGGTATGAAAATCCAGTCCGCGCTCGCGGGGCCCATTGTTTCCCAAGAAAAATCAGATTCGCTTGAAACGATATCGCAAACAGTAACCGGCTACGGCGCGAGTCATACGATTGGTATCGCAACCACGACCACAAACGGCAAGACGGTCCCGGTCTATTCTCGTTACCCGTTCAATTTTAAAAATGAGCTCCTCATCGCCGCAGGCGAGGGTCAGGGTATCGAGGTAGGCGATGTTGCACTCTATCAAGGCTCGGTTCTCGGAAGTGTAGAGAAAGTATTTAAGGATTCTGCTCTCGTCGAAACCATTTTTGACAGCCGCTTCAAAACCCCGGTGCGTATCGGTTCCCGCGCCGCTGATTCGCTCCTCATCGGAGGGCCGGAGCCGCAGCTCACACTCATCGAGCGCAGCGCGTCCGTTGGTGAAAACGACGCGGTCTACGCGGCGGGGGAAGGTTGGCCCTATGGTATCGCTTTGGGTTCGCTCAAGGATATTAAGAATAACGGCGATAATATCTATCGCTCCGCGACGCTGAGGGTCTTCTATAACCCCGCTTCCTTGCAATCGGTAACCATCGTTCCCAAGAGCTCGTAAGCGCCATGAAGAAATTTCTTTCCGCGTTTTTGCTGCTGGTTCTCATGCTGACCCTCTCGTTGAAGCTCAAACTTTTCTTTGGGTTCGCGCCCGATTTTGTCGCCGCGCTCCTCATAACTTTTGGCTTCATCTTCAGTTTCTATGAGACCGCTATACTGGGAGCGTTCGGGCTTTGGATTCTGAACTGGCGACCGCTTCCCGGTAGGGAACTCCTTGTGCTCGCGGGGCTCATGCTCCTCGCGTATCTCGGACGCTACTTCATGCCATTTAAGCGATTCGTATCTTTGGGAGCTATTACCTTGCTCGGTACACTGCTTCTCTATGCGGTAGCGTTGCCGGGACTCTTCATCGCGGAATTCAAATGGATCGCTCTCGACGCCGCACTCGCAACCCTTTTCGCATTTCTCATACTTCACACCTTCCGTTCTCTCTATGGGGAAATTTGATCTCGATAACGTTGCATTTGAAGACTCGCTTTCCGAAGACTGGTCGCGCGATATGGAGACGGTGGAAGTCCGTCTGGAATCCCGCCCGAATCGGGTAGTAAAGCTTTTTGTGATTGCTCTCGTCGGTATCGTCGCGATACGCGTCATGTACCTCAGTTTTGTTCGCGGCAGCTATTACACCGCCCGCGCGGAAGCGAACGTAAATCTTATTGAGCATATTCTTGCCCCGCGCGGACTTATCTTAGACAAGAACAATATGGTGCTTGCCGAAAACCGCTCGGTCTTCAGCGCCGTGCTCGATCTCAATGAGCTCGCCAAGCATCCTGAACTGCGCGAAGTAACCGAGAAAGCCGCGACGAACATTCTCGGAGTAACTCCCGACGATTTCGCGGCGAAAATCAACGACGCCGCGGGAACCGAATCGCTCCTGCCAATCGTTCTTGCCGAAGACATTACCCAAGAGCAGGTTGTGCGCATGAAAGCGCTTACCGTACCCACACTCGCGGTCAAGGACACCTTCATTCGTCATTATCCGAAGGGTTCCGCATTCGCCTCGCTCCTTGGGTATGTAAGTTTGCCGACCGCCAAGGATTTAAAAACCAATCCGAAACTTTCGAGCGAAGACTTGGTTGGCAAGGCGGGTCTCGAATCGTTTTACGATGATACCCTCCAGGGAACGCCGGGCATGTATGTACGGGTACGAAACGCCAAAGGCAAAATCGTACACGAAGAAGAGAAGAGCGCCCCCGCAATCGGGCACCCCTTAACCCTCACGATCGACGGCGAGTTTCAGGAATACTTCGCGAATCGAATGATCCAGGGACTGCAAAATCTCGGCCGCACAACCGGTGGTGCGATTGCCATGAATCCCCAGACCGGCGAGATTTTGGCACTCATGAGTTTTCCCGCTTACGACAACAATGTCTTGAGCTCGCCCGGCCACAACGACGAGAAGCGTTCCATCTTGAGTTCTCCGGAGCAACCTCTCTTCGACCGCATGATCGGTGGCAGTTATTCACCCGGTTCAACCGTGAAGCCGCTGGACTCCGTGGCGCTCCTCCATGAACATATCGTGGATCCGAATAAGACTATTTTCTCGCCAGGATATTTAGATATTCCGAACCGCTATGATCCGACCAAGTCAACGCGCTACCTCGACTGGCGTTACCAGGGCACGATCAATATGTATTCCGCCATCGCCCAATCCTCCGACGTGTATTACTACGAAACCGTTGGTGGCTACAAAGACGTAAAAGAAGGTTTGGGCATCACACGCCTCAAGGATTGGTGGCAGCGGTTTGGTTTTGGAAAGCCGACCGGCATCGATGTGCCGGGTGAAGCCAAAGGTTTTTTGCCCGATCCGGATTGGAAGAAAAAACATACCGGTCGCGACTGGCTTCTCGGCGATACCTTTAACGTAGCGATTGGGCAGGGCGATCTCCAAGTTACGCCGGTTCAGCTCGTGAATTATCTCGCTGCACTTGCAAACGGCGGCATGCTCTACAAACCGAAAGTGACCCTGAACGGCACAGGGCCGGAAGTAATTGCGGATCTCCGCTATCTCGGCCCGGAAATCAAAGAAGTGCAGAAGGGGATGGAGCTCACCGTTACCTCGCCCATGGGCACGGCCTATACCATGCATGATTTAGGATTCCCGATCGCCGCGAAAACCGGCTCCGCCCAGATCCAAAATAATACGAAAGAAAACGCTTTCTTTGCAGGCTACATCCCCGCCTCCGCTACGGCGGGCAAGCCAGGTACGGCCGATGGTGCGAATAGCGGTTCGAAGTTCGCGGTTTTGATTCTCATTGAAGATGCCCGGGAGGGGAGCTTGAATGCGGTACCAATCGCGAAAGATGTATTTAATTGGTATTACCAACATCGATTGAAGTAGGGAGATGCCCTTGACAACGAGCTTGACAAATTAGAAAGAAATGATATATAATTAGATCTAGAATTTTGGAGGGAAAGCAAATGCCGGAATACAATTTCCCCGTTTTCGCCACTCAAGGCGGAGGGCTGGCTCGTCAGGTCGGTGACTCTGACACATTCATTTTCGTTGAAGCTTCGGACTGCCCGGGACTCGGCGTCGGCGACTTCGTTCCTAAGGAATGGGATCTCATCCCTGCAAACCGAGCTGCCTCAGAAGACGAAGCCGCCAAGGAAAACTACGGTGGAGGTGAGTACTACAATCTCATTTAACCACCCATCGCAAGGCCGCGCTCACGCGCGGCCTTTTACTTTGCGTGTTATTAACGCACTCCACCGAATGGAAAATAAAGAAGAAACTGCATATACTTTAAGCATGTCTCAATTTCGCAAAGATCCGGTATCGGGGGAATGGATGCTCATTGCGCCGGAGCGTTCCCATCGCCCGCATACCTTTAAAAAAACTGTACGCAAAGCTCAACCCAAAGCGAAATGCCCCTTTGAAAATCTTGAAGCCAATGGCAATTGGCCGCCGCTCCTTATACAAGGTAAGGGCAAGGCGTGGCGGGCAGTCCTCGTGCCCAATAAGTATCCTGCTCTGCGCCACGCTCTGAATTGCCCCGTAGAGATGGTACAAGGTCCCTACCGCCTTACCGATGGTGTGGGCTATCACGAGCTCGTCATCACACGCGATCATCAAAAAGATTTTCCGCTTTTGTCTTCCCCTCACGCAATTGAAGTATTCAAACTCTTTCGCGAGCGCTACCGCACGATTGATGAGGATGGCTGCATGGTCTATCTCTCAATCTTTGGCAACTGGGGTCCCTCCGCAGGCGCTTCCGTTGCGCATCCGCACTACCAACTGATTGCGCTGCCAGTCTTGCCACCGAGCATTGCACGCTCCTACGCGGGTTCGGAAGCGTATTTCAAGAAAACCAAACATTGTATTCACTGCGATCTCATTGCAGCGGAAAAGAAAGATGCGACAAGAATCATTGCCGAAAACAGCGAAGCAATTGCGTTTGCCCCATTTGTTTCCCGGATGCCGTACGAAGTAAAAATCTTCCCGAAGCGCCATACGCCCGGATTCCGGGATGCAACCGATGCTTCGTTAGCTGGGGCTGCCGTTCTTCTCCAAAAAGTATTGCGCTCCATGAAAAAGAAACTTGGCGATCCGGATTACAATTTTTATATGCACTCCTCTCCGCTCAAAGACTCTCGTCGCTACGATCACTACCACTGGCATATTGAAGTAGTTCCGAAGCTCGGCACGCCAGCAGGGTTCGAGCTCTCGACTGGTCTCATCATTAACGATGTAGATCCCGAGCAAACGGCAAAGCTCCTCAGATGAAAATCTTTAGAAACGAAGAACAAAAATTATGGGCGGCTTTTCTTGCGAGCGCGCTCGTGCTCCTCGGGGCGGGGGTATGGGCCTACGCAGCACTGAGGGGTATCCATGAGCCGCTCATTTTGCATTTCTCGCCCTACACGGGGATTAATGAAATCGGGGCGTTGCCGGATCTTTTTGGGGTAGTGATAACCGCGCTCATCCTCGTGGGTATGAATGGGTTTCTTGCATTCATCCTCCTGCCGCGCGAGCCGCAGCTCGCGCGGCTCATAGGTACCCTTACGCTCGTCGTCGCCATCTTGCTTTTTATCGGATTTATGGCTATCATAGGTGCCAATACGTAAGGAGTTACGTGGAACCTATGGAATTCGCAATTATCAAAACCGGCGGCAAACAGTACAAAGTTTCCTCCGGCGCAAAAATCAAAGTGGAAAAATTAGACGGCGCCGAAGGCGACGTGATTAAGCTTGCGGAAGTAATGCTCCTTGCCGGGGATGGCGCGCCGAAGATCGGCATGCCGTTCGTATCCGGTCATGCAGTAGAAGCGAAGATCGTTCGTCAGGCTCGGGATCGTAAGAAGCTTATTTTCAAGTATCACTCAAAGACCCGTCATCGCCGCCATAAGGGTCATCGCCAGCATTTCACGGAGCTTGAAATTACGAAGATCTAAAAAACCCGCCGAGTAGGCGGGTTTTTCTATGAAGCGGACTGTTTTTCTTTTCTCTTTTTCTGTAGCTCGTCTTTGAGCGCCATCATCCGTTTGCGCTCTTCTTCAGATATCGTTTTCTTAAAGCGAGGGTCATTCAGTGCGGTAGCGAGGGTCCCAATGGCACTCAAGAGCTTACCTTCGCCGTCCAGGGCTTCGGCTTCCTTGATCTTGCTCTGAAAGAGCGAAGGGATCTCGTTTTGGGGAGGATTCTCCAGAGTGGATTCTGAACTCTCTTTGAAAAGTGCTTTTACTTTTGCACGCGCGGCTTGAATGTGCTCTATAAGTTCGCTTTTATCCGCGCCTTCCGGCAGATTCTTAATCCGCTCGTAATCTTCCATGAGCCAGCTATCTACTTCCTCGGCGTACTCGGGATCAGTGAATCCCGCCTCGATGTAGAACATGCTTGCGGCGATATCTGCTTTGAGTTGCGCAACAGGATTTCCTTCCGCTTTTTGATCTAAAGCCTCCTTCCATTCATTAAAGAGCTTGTGCGCCGAATCATCCAAAGGGATAGCATCGGGAGTCCTGAGACCTTTTTCAATGAACGGGACGCATGCTTTAAGAGCAGCATCGCATAATGGATCACTCGATTCAGGAGTAGGCAGATGTTCTCTCATGAGATCAAGAATAGTGGGGTTCTAAGAAGAGCGCAAGCTCTACTTTATATAAAACACTGCTGCCTCGTGGGGTATGACCACCGTATCGCCGGAGACAACATAGTGAATGTTCCGTTCCATCTGGCGCTCCGGTGAGAAGCTGTCGGTGAGAAACATAACCGTCTGGGCCGGAATCGGCACCTGATGTGTGGCCCCGTTCGCGTCGAAAGGATCACGAAGCGCAACCGTTCCGCCGCCCGCTGTGACGATAACGTATTTCGGAGTCTCCTCGGGAAGCGCGCGGATCTCATAGGCAGTTGCGGCATAATCCGCGCTAAAAGCTCCCTGCACCTCAGGGTTCTTCGCCCACAAAACAAAATAGGTATGATAGGCCTCGCTTGCGAGAAGAACCAGGAAAAGCGCGGTCACGGCGCGTATTGCGATGCGTTCCCCGCGGTGATGGAAATGGAGGAGCATTTTTCCATATACCCAATCCGCGCCGACTGCCGCGAAGCTCATGATCGGCACGATAAGAAGGATAGAGCGCAGGGCGTGGGGGATGCCTTCGTCCGAGATAACGACCGGCAGGAGTGCGAGGATAAACCAGCCCCCGAGCAGCAAGAAAGGAAATCGTTCCCGACGCTTCCCCTTCATGAATGCGAGGCAAATTCCTAACCAGAAAAGGATGCCGACCGGCCAGAAAACTTCGGGCCGTCCGGAAAGGTTATGCCGCCAGTTGCCATCACCTCGTATATCGATCATGCCGAGTGTCTTTACGGTATTCAGGGCGAGATCGCGCAAGGGGTGCGGCGCTGCGGTCACGGAAACCTGGGTTGTGCGACCGAAGAAATCAGCGGGGTGTTTTAAGAAATACCAGCCAATCGGCGCTGCGACGATGAAAACAGTTGCTATAAAAATACCGGTGATCCGCCAAAAGTTCGGACGTTTGCGATAGAAAGGAATAAAGAGAAGGAAGAGAAGCGGCATCGCCCGAAAGGCGATATAGGAATAAAAGCCGCCTCCGAAGAATATGCCAGAGAGTAGAGAATTCAGAATAGAGAATTGAGGGCGGGCGCTTTCTCGAAGAGCACGCAGGAAGAAGTAAAGTGATGAGACGAGAAAGAAGGATGCAGTGATAGCTCGGAATCCAATACGGGAGAAATTGATATGCCAGAAACTCGTTGCGAGGAAAAATGCCGCAAAGAGCGCGATGGTATGAGCCCTTTGTTCTTCCCTAAAGAGCTCCCGCATAAATAAAAATACGCCGAGCACCGTCAGAATGCCAAAGAGTGCGGAAGGCAGTCGCAGTACCCAGGGCTCATTCCCAAGCGTCTGAACGAAGAGCGCTTGGATATTCATAAAGAGCCCCTCGCGACCATTATTTTCCGGGTAAAAAACTTCAAAGTGGCCGGTGCGCAACGCTTCAAGCGCGTTCGAACCGTTCATGGCTTCATCCGGATACAGGCCGGGCGGAATGGTCTTTAGATGGTAGGTCCTCAGGAAGGTTGCTATAATGAGAATACCGATAAGTGCT
>CAZEJX010000015.1:9328-15453 GCA_964512715.1 uncultured Candidatus Saccharibacteria bacterium | reverse complement strand
CGTTCTTGAATGCGCCCTGATTCGAGTCGTTGCCACGGGCGACCACGACCTGCCCGTGGGACAGGGGCATGGCATCACCCGCCTGCTGGTGAAAAAAGTTTCCGGCGGCGCGGTTGATTACGCCGTCGATGCCTCCGAACCACATCCCGCCGGAGTTAATGGCGGTGATGAGAGCGTCGGTTGACACACGTGAGATATCTCCCTGTATGACTTGCAGTTTCACGAAACCTCCTTGTCAAGTTGTCAGTGAAGGTGAATCATTGATAACGTAGTACGCCACCTTTTCCTAGGCAAAACTTTATATTATTTTTTATAAATGTCAATTTGCACGGAGCAGGATTCCGCTCCGCTAGAACCTTTCGCTCGTCGGCGTGCCAACTCGCTCCCAGAAACCCCTCGGTTTTTGCAACGATCCGCCACGGGAAAACTCCCGTTTTCCCGACCCCTTTCCCAGGTTCGAATCCTGCATACAAAAAATAAAATTACCCTGCCATAAAAACAGGGTAATTTTATTTGTGCACGGAGCAGGATTCGAACCTGCGTAGCCCGATGGGCGACAGATTTACAGTCTGTTGCGATTGACCACTCCGCCATCCGTGCGTGCGTGTAATTTTTAACACGAAAACCGAAAAAACTCAACGCAGCGAAGATTATTAAATATTGACAATATCTATCAATTTGTTATTTTCTGTAGTAATTCTGGGCGGGATTTAAAATTCCTCAACGGAAGGTTCGGTGATCGGTCACGGAGCAGCTTACGTTGATGCCATGTATGAACGTATGAATCCTCCGACAGCGGCCCATCCTCGAGTACATGGATTTCCTGGGCGTGGTCTATGAACCACGCCCAGTTTCTTTTATTAACTAAAAAGCCCGCCAAAGCGGTCTTTGATAGTATTTGACACTCTGAGCGTCTTTCCGTTAGTTTGGGGATAGCGCGCACGGTGCGTGCTATTGAAAACCTGGCACTGGAACCAAGGGACCGGTGCCAGACCTCTTTCCAAGGGAAGAGGATAAAAGAGCTAAGGCTCTGAAGGAGGATGTATGGCTAAGAGTGGTAACAGCGTAGTGGATGAAATGTGGGGAGATGGCAGTAAGCTGAGGGGAGAAGGGCGGTCCATTTTCAAGGAAGCCTTCGATGAAGGGGATTTTCAACTCCATCTTCTTCAAGGGATGCAGTCGGAATTCATTGTTCGTCAGCTAGGTTCTACTTTTCTGGAAGCTCTGCGATGCAATGCACCAGATGTTGAATGTCGCAAATACCTCGTGTGGCTCCTCGACTACATCTGTGACCTGGAGCGCTCTCTCGAAAATGATGATGGCGGATTCAACCTCTATAGGAAAATTACGCGGGACCGCTGCGCAAAAATTATGGAGCTGCTTGGAACGCAAGAGACGGTTTCCAAACTCGCCGACCGTCCCGCAACCTGTCAGACTGCTTTGGTTTACCTTGCGCGCCAATGGAACCAAACTTTCGACAACGAAGAAGCCGATCGGATTTTTGCCTGGTTCATGCAGTGGTCCAGAGTTTTGGAGCGAAAAGGAACGGTTTTGAGAGACGTATTGAAGTGTGCTCTGAACCAATACTTTCCTCTCAAGCGCCTTGAGTGGTGTTTGTTAGATCTCCGTCACACCATGCATTCTGATGGTTTCTCTTTCACTCTCTTTGACTGCATGGCGAGCGGTCTCGGCAAAACCCTCTGCCACATCAATGAGCTGCCGTTTTTGCTTCCTTTGCTCATCGATATGAACCAATTCTCGAACCGTGCATTTCAAGCCCTCGAGGAAAGTGTTCGAGTCGTAGCCGAAACTGAAGCGATCGCAAAAGCTCTCGAGGAAGTGATGGAGGGTCTCGATGCGAAAGAAGATCTCCACAAGATAAGGTTCAAAACAGGATCTTTGATCGAGCTCGAAGCTGTTGTGAAACTCGATCATGATGATCCGTACGATGAAGACTGCTTCAATGATCTTTACAACCAATTTGCCCCAGGGCTTTCGGCGTGTATGAAACGTTTTCCCGGCTCCTCCTTAGCGCGGACGCTCTCATTTGTTGTGGAACGAATTGAGTCTCGTCCACTCTATAAGGAAGGAGATTCCATCGTCTATAGCTCCGCTCGTCGTATTGTCTGATTTTGTGCCCGCATCTTTCGATGCGGGCATTTTCTATTGCGTCGGCAAAAAATGCTAGAATGAAGCCATGCACGAGTATGTGGCGCAGGCGGTGGTTTTAGATAAGGAGCCGTTCCGGGAATACGATTCGCGCGTATCTTTTTTTACGGAAAAGTTCGGCAAACTTATCGGGAAAACAGTTGCTACTCGTAAATTGACCTCCAAGCTTGCGGCTCACCTCGAGCCTGGAAATTTCGTAAACGTACGATTCGTAGAAAAGAAGAACTTGCAGATTGTGGACGGTTTAAAATCAGGCAAGCTTCGCGTCACGGCGCCGGATCTCTATTTCTTGCACCAAATTTTGCCGGAAGGGGAGCCGGAGACGGATATCTGGGCCATGCTGCGGGAAAATCGTTTTAGCTGGCGCGAGACGCTTAAAATCTTGGGCTGGGATCCGACGGATTCCCGTTGTGTCTCGTGCGGCAAAACCCCGCATGCATTCCAGATTTCCCATCAGGAAATGTATTGCAAAACCTGCGCAGAGAAATTCCCCCAATCTGAGATATTGTTTTTCTCATGACCCTTCTTCCTTATTCTTCACGCGACAAGTCCGAACGACCGGATTACTCGCCGCATATACCAGAAATTTCGCAGCCTTCCGGTCCGGGTGGACGTTCGCGCATTATCGCGCTTGTTTCCGGTTTTGTAATCGTACTTTTGGCACTCGCGTTTTCATACTACTTCCTTGTTCTCAAAAAATCGGCGCCACAAGTCTCGCTTGATGCTTCCGCGCCGGAAAAAGTATTTCTGGGTGAGAAATTTGATCTCACCATGAACTATGAGAATGATTCCAAAGACTCGCTTCTGGGAGCAAAGCTTGTAATCGCCTTACCCGACGGCATTGTGCTCGCTGGAACACCCCAAGATAAACGTTTCGATGAGGAAGACTTAGGTGATGTAACGTCGGGAAATTACGGAAAACGTACTATTTCACTGGTCGCTCTAAATGGGCTTCAGACGGTGCGGAAAATACCGATAAAACTCCAATACACGCTGGAGGGCAGCGGTCCGCATGAGTTTGGTGAGATGGCGGAAGTCGCAGTAGCGATCGGTTCACCCGCGGTTGCTGTCAATATCACGGCTCCTCAAAGCGTTATTGGCGGTCAGAAATTTAATGTCGCGATAACGTATCACAATGATTCAAATGATCCCTTCAGTAATGTTCACCTCATCCTGCAATACCCTCAGGGCGTAAGCGGCATAACTGCCACGAGCTCGCCGGAGATTCAGGGGAATAACGGTGATTTCACGCTGGGAGATCTTGCGCCGGGCGCAGGTGGGGGAGTAACTATTTCCGGCACGATTTCCGGTGCATCCTCGAACGTTACGATCCCCATGAAGCTCAATGTAGAGAGTGGTGGTCAAACCTATACCTTATGGACCGCCGCGCCGGCGATTACCGTCGCTCAAGCTCCTTTGACGCTCGATCTCTCGGTAAATGGCGCGTCTGACTTCGTCGCACACCCCGGTAATGATCTGCGCTATATCGTACATTATAAAAATACTTCTGAAGCTACGTTTCAAAACGTAGAGATTCAGGTGAAGCTTACGAGTACGATTGTGGATTTCAGCCGTCTAAATACGAAAGGCACTTTCGATTCGCGTGCTAATGCGATTTCGTGGAATTCTACGAGTGTTCCGGAGCTTACCAATGTCGCTCCCGGCGCGGAAGGCAATGTAGATTTCACGATTCCGGTGATTGACGCGATTCCGGTGCGGCGGGTGGCGGACAAAAATTTCGCGGTGCATGCGGAAGGAACTATCCAATCGCCGACGGTACCGGTCGGAACTGACGCGCAAAAAACGGTGTCGTTTGCCGCGCTTGATACGAAGGTAGCGGGAAGCATTTCGGTGGAGCCCGACGCTTATTATTCCGAACCCTCCCGTCTTGTTAAAAACACCGGCCCCTATCCGCTTCAGGCGAATAAAGCGACGCGTTTTACCGTGCATTGGAAGCTTCAAAATACGATTACGGACATGCAGGGGGTTTCTGTTTCCGCGAAACTCGATCCACGGGTGAGTTTCACCGGTTTTGCGACGAGCAGTATCGGCGCGGCACCGAGCTATAACGCTCAAAGTGGTACGGTAACTTGGACAATTGCCCGGGTTTCCGCCGGTGCAGGAATTATTACTACCGCGCCGGAAGCGATTTTCCAGATCGAAATAACGCCTGCGGTAAATCAGGTAGGGGAGTTTATTGAGCTCATGGGTGAGACCGATCTTTCGGCGACGGATGCATGGACGAGTTCTGGTGTAAACGCATCTGCTCTGGCGATCACTTCTAATTCACCCGGCGGTGATGGTAGAGTGAGATAAATAAAAAAGCCGCGCGTTTCCGCGCGGCTTTTATGTGCTTCCTGCGTTCATTAGGCGGCGTCGAGAAAAGGCTGGAGCTTCTCCTGAAGATCGGGAAAAGCGTCCAAAACGCTTGTGATGAGGAAAGACAAGGTAGAATGGACTGCATATACATCTTGAATACAGATCACCTGAGTATCGCTCGAATACGCCAAGCGACCAGTATCTCCCGGTTTTCCTAGAAAACAACTCAGGAAACTACGACCGTTGCCTTTCCCTTCGTATTCCCATAGAAATGCGTCAGAGGTGAAACGGAACTTAAACTTGTTATCCTGAGGGCCGTATGAGACCAACTTTTAACTCATGGCATAACAAGTCTTTGAATCTGTCAGATTAAGGAGAAGGGTGGCTACGATGCTTATCTTGTCCAAATTATTGAGAAGAATGGCCACGATGGTTTTGACTTCTTCTCGCATCCGATCGATGTTCTTGGATCCGTGGATGAGGTTTTGGACAAGCTCAGGTCCATTCACGTTTTCGTAGAGACGATCTTTGCTATCCATTATGCTGCCTCCAGCAAACCCTCTCGGGTGGTTTATGCCTCTCGGCGTTTTTAAACTACTAAACTACACGTTTAGCGTCTGATTATATTTATAATATATAATTTGCTTGTGTGTCAATATATCTATTGGGAATCGCAAAAATACTGTAGAATGATTGTCATTCTGACTGTGTCCGCCGAAGCTTTAGCGAAGGCGGAGCGAGGTTGAGGGGTCCTTGTGCTAATTCAGAGATCCTTCGACTACGGCCAGCGGCCTCCGCTCAGGATGACAATATTTAATCTATGGAAAAAAGTGAAAATCTAATGGAAAAGATTGTGGCTCTGTGTAAGCGACGCGGATTTGTGTTCCCGGGTTCGGAAATTTACGGCGGTCTGGCAAATTCCTGGGATTACGGACCTCTCGGCACGGAGCTCAAAAACAATATTAAGCAACTCTGGTGGCAGACCTTTGTGCATGCCCGGGCAGATATGGTGGGTATTGATGCGGCGCTCATTATGAGCCCGAAAGTCTGGGAGGCCAGCGGTCACGTGGCTGGATTTAGCGATCCGCTCGTAGAATGTAAGAAATGTCATCAGCGTTTTCGGGAGGATCAAATTGGCGGCGTCTGCCCAAATTGCGGAAGCAAAGAGTTCAACGAGCCCAAACAGTTCAATTTATTGTTCCCGGTGCGTTTGGGGCCGACTGAGGATTCTTCGGCAACTGCGTATCTGCGTGGAGAAATCGCACAGGCGATGTTTGTGGATTTTAAAAATGTTTTGGATTCCTCGCGGGTGCGGGTGCCGTTTGGTATTGCATCGCAAGGCAAGGCGTTCCGAAACGAGATTACCCCGGGGAACTTTATTTTCCGCACCCGTGAATTTGACCTCATGGAGTTCGAATACTTTGTAAAACCGGAAGAGTGGGAAAAATGGTTTGAATATTGGCGCGGTGAAATGCACCGCTGGCTTATCGCTATTGGCGCGGATATGAGTAAAGTCCATGAGCATGAGATTCCGGATGGGGAGCGGGCGCACTACTCGGAGCGCACTATCGATTTTGAGTTCGATTATCCGTTTGGTCAGAAAGAATTGTACGGCTTAGCCTATCGCACTGACTTTG
>CAZEJX010000015.1:0-9318 GCA_964512715.1 uncultured Candidatus Saccharibacteria bacterium | reverse complement strand
CGGATGCGCCATACAAAGACCCGGAAACAGGCGAAGCCTACTACCCGCATGTCATTGAGCCTTCCTTTGGTCTCGATCGCACGGTGTTGGTTTCGCTTCTCAGTGCCTATCAGGAAGATGGCGAGCGGGTATATATGAAATTCCCGCCGCGAATCGCACCCTATAAGGCAGCCGTTTTCCCGCTTCTTTCGAACAAGCCTGAGCTTGTAGCAAAGGCAAAAGAGATCCATGCCATGCTTCTCGCGCATCCGCTCCCGACTGCTTGGGATGATCGGGGCAATATCGGCAAACGCTATTTTGCTCAAGATGAAATCGGAACGCCGTATTGTATTACGGTAGATTTCGACACGTTGGGTGAATCTCACGAGGAATTGAAAGATACGGTTACGGTTCGCGACCGTGACACCGGCAAGCAGGAGCGGATGAAGATAAGCGAGCTCAAGAACTTTATCGCCTGGAAAACGTACGCATAAACTGGCGAGTTTTTGGGGCAATAAAAAGCGCCACCGAAGTGGCGCCAAGGGCTATACCTCACCTAGCTCTGAAGCCTCTTTGCGTATATACCTTTCCACATTGTATGCGAAACGGATGAGGCTTATTGTGAGCGGCAGGCAGAGGAAAATGCTGAACCATGCTACGGATTTCAGGAGGGTCACCTCGGGATGGAGCGCTCCTAGGGTCGTAGCAATAATCATGAGAAGCTCGACCATCAGCGAAGAACCGAAGAATAATTGGAAAATGGGTCGTTCGCTGTTGGTTGCTGCGTATGTCGCGCTCACCATTCCCATCATGAACGAGAAAGGGAAAAGCACGGGGTTATTCTGAAGAAGCACAATGAGACTTGCGATTACAAACAGAGCAGACCCAACCGCAGCTGACCAGGCTAAGAAGCGACCTACGAGTGTTGATGCCAGAGAAACAATGTCAGAATTCAACTCCTTCTCGTGAAACATTCTCTTTCTCCTTTGCCACTAGATCGGATTGTATCCGAGGATTTCTACTGCGTTTGCGTAGCGACGATGACAGTCGCTGCAGTTTTGGAGATGTTCGGCGAGCCAGGTAGCGGATTCCGGAGTGAGATCATTTCCGCAGCCCATCGTGTTGATGAGTTTTAGCACTCGTTTGCAAGACTCGTTCATACAGTTCTCCTTTTCTTTCGGACGCTCTATTTCAAGGTCTACGAGGGTAAGCCAAGTCTTTTGAGGACAGTGCGGAGCGGGTTTTGAAGGCTTCCTGCGCAAAACCCAACTTTGGCAAGTGAGATGAGATTTCTGTCGGTGATGAGGTCTTCGGAATCCCACTCTATCACAGAGTATATCTCCGGGTTTCCCTGAGGCAGCCAATATTCTACTGAGATCACGCGGAAATGCTCTGCCTCATCACCGATCATAATGCGTTCTCCTGTCCGAGGAATGTTATCGAGAGGCCATTTCCATATGAGATCTTGGCTTGGCGTTCCTCTTAGGAAAGTAGTCGAGAGTTTATTGAGGTGCTGAGGAATATCTCTTATGACGAGCCAGAGCAATACTTCCGGTTTTTCTGGCATAAAACCTCCTTTTTCAGTCCAAAATTCAAAATATGCTGGTGAGGAGCATAGGAGGATCTGCTTTCCGTGTCAATACTGTTTTACGATTTTCGATTTACGGATTACAATAGTGAGGTTCTTATGCTTACTCGAAAAATTGGAATTGACTTAGGTACGGCGAACACGGTGGTCTTTGTTCCCGGTAGGGGGTTTATTATCAACGAACCGACGATTGTAGCGCTTTCAAAGCCCGAAAACGTTGTTTTGGCAGTAGGGCAGGAAGCGAAGGAAATGATCGGCCGGACGCCAGATGAAATTGTTGCTTATCGGCCGCTCAAAGACGGCGTGATCGCAGACTACTATATTACTCGCGCACTTCTCACGTATTTCATTCGCAAGGCGGGCACGTGGTGGAATCCGTTGAAACCGGAAGTGGTTATTTCTGTTCCCGCGGGTATTACGCAAACCGAACGGCGTGCCGTTATGAATGCCGCTAAAGAAGCGGGTGCGCGCAATGCTTTCATCGTGCGCGAACCGGTTCTTGCTGCGCTCGGCGCCGGAATTCCTATCAACGCGCGTTCCGGGCACATGATTATCAATATCGGCGGCGGTACCGCAGAGGTTGCGGTGATCGCGCTCGGTAATATCGTGTCGTGGACCTCGGTGCGCGTGGCGGGTAATAAGTTTGACCGGGCGATTTCGGATTACGTAAAGAAGAAATATGGTCTCGCGATTGGTGAGCAAACCGCGGAGAATGTGAAAATTGAAATCGGTTCCGCTTTGGCTACCAAGGCAAAGCATGGCGCCCAAATTCGCGGCCGTGATTTGGCAACCGGTTTGCCGCGGGATATTGAGCTTACGGCAAATAACATCGCGGAGGCGCTCACCCCACTTCTTTTGGAGATCGCGGAATCAGTCAAGAATGTTTTCAATGAGACTCCGCCGGAACTTGTCGCGGATATTATGGAAAAAGGGGTTATTCTTTCCGGCGGCAGCGCGCAGCTCAATCACTTGCCGGAATTTTTTGAGCGCTATTTGGGTGTACCCGCTTACGTTGCCGAAGATCCGCTCTTTTGCGTAGCGAAAGGTACTGGGCTCATCTTGGATCACTTGGATACGTATAAACGCACACTGCTCAATAAGCGGTAAGTACTGTAGTTTTACAATTGAACATTATCTACTCATGGCACAGAAAGACTATTACAAGATTCTCGGAGTTTCTAAAACTGCATCAGATGACGAGATTAAAAAAGCATATCGCAAACTAGCGCACCAGTATCACCCGGACAAAGCGGCCGGTGATGAAGCTAAGTTCAAAGAGGTAAATGAGGCCTATCAGGTGCTTTCTGATAAGAAAAAGCGCGCTGCTTACGATCAGTTTGGCAACGCGGATTTTGCGAACGGTTTTCCGGGGGGAGCGAATGTAAACTGGAATGATTTTGCGAATATGGGTGGATTCCCCGGCGGTGTTGATATCGGCGACCTGGGGGATATCTTCGAGACTTTTTTTGGCGGCGGCTTTGGCGGCGGGCGCCGCACGCGCACCGTGACCCATGGAGCGGATTTGGAACTCTTGCAAGAGATTACGCTCGAGGAAGCGTATCAGGGTGTGGTAAAACCGATTACGATTGGCACCTGGGTGCGCTGCGAAACCTGCAAAGGGCAAGGCGGCGATCCGACTTCCGGTACAGAAACCTGCACGGTCTGCGCCGGCAAAGGCGAGATTCGCGAAGAGCGACGGACGTTTTTCGGAAGTTTCGCGCAGATGAAAACTTGTGAGCGCTGCGGCGGTAAAGGTGAAGTACCGAAGAAAGTCTGCGCTGTCTGCAAAGGCAAGGGCAGAGTTTCCGGTGAGCGATCTACGACAATCGAAATTATCCCCGGTATTCACGATGACCAATTAATTCAGATTAAAGGGTTTGGTGAGGCGGGCGAACGCGGTTCGCAAGCGGGGGATTTGTATGTGCGCGTGCGGGTAAAGCCACATGCGGTCTTTGTGCGCCACGGTGATGATCTCACGGTGCGCCACGAATTAAAAATTAAGGATATTCTTCTCGGCAAAACGGTAACGGTACCGACGATTGATGGCGGCAAAACCGAGTTTGAAATTCCGACAAATTTTGACCTGAAGCAACCGTACCGCATTCCCGGTAAAGGCATGCCGCGAATGGGTTCGTATGGCAAAGGCGACTTGCTGGTGGATTTTATTCTGAAAGCTCCAAAGAAGCTTTCCGCGAAAGATCGCAAGACTCTTGAAGATCTGGAGTAGATTCTTTTTTTGTCATCCTGAGCCTGTCGAAGGATCTTCTCTTGATATGCAGAAACAACGCCCGCATTAGCGGGCGTTTTGAGATTTATTTTGTTGTCTTTACCTTCTTTTGGAGTTTGTTTTTTGTTTTTGTTTCTGGTTCCTTTTGAGCCTTTTGTCCGAGGAGTTTGTTGATTGGGAAATTGTTTCCGTGTTCCCGTCCTTCATAATCGCACGAACAGCACATTTCTTCCTCCTTTTGATCCCTCTTTTCTCAGATGGAGAAGGCTCGTCGTAGAGAGAATCCCAGTCGCAAAAAATCATTACTGCTCCTTCTGATCCCTTATTTCCTCACTCTCTTCTTCGAGTTCCGATGCGACTGTCTTTGTCTCTGCTTTCGATTCGCCGGTTCTCATTTTCACCCAATCAGAAGGGGAATCGATTTCGTAGTAATCACAAAAGCAACACATACGCCCTCCTTTACTTTGTGAGAACGAGTTTGAGATTTGCATTTAGCCGCACTGAGCCTACCGCGAGAAGCCGGATCCAGGCGCTCGGTATGTCGAGACCCTTTTTCTGTAACTTTTGCACAAGCACACTGGGTCTCGATCCGCGTGGGTGAAGAGCAAGGTATTCGAGGATGCGCTTTTCGCTCAGACGGAGCAGAGCCTCTCGGTTCATGAAGCCTCCTTCTAAAACTCGAGCGGTACATTGAGGTAGGGCCCGCCGGTCATTTGTGAGCCAGCTTGGAGCCCGCGCAAGAACGCGCGAAGCTCCAATTCTGTTCCAAATGTTTCGAGCCATGATCCGGTTTCGGAAGATAGCTCTACCGTGAAAACCGTTACTTCGGGAAATTCCTCGAGGGCAATTTTTTGAGGCTGCACTTTGATGTTCGGAGATTCCCGTTCCATCGTTTCGCCTCAATCTGCCATTTGTGGATTAAAGAGATAAGCAGTTTGGGCCATGAAGTGCACGTCGAGCAGGGTTCGCTCTGCGTGATCAGGGGCTTTGAGAAACCCTTCTCCGAAGAGTCCGATGCCACTCAGAATGAGCGCTGTTCCGTGAAGTTCGTGACGGGTTCCGAATACGCTCATCGCGTTTCCCGTCTTTGCTTCGGTATATCCACCCACACCGTCCTCATCGAAACCGTATTTGTCGGGGTAAAACGCAGTGAGCATCCGCTCAAGCTCTTCGAAGGAGAATCCGGAAGGAATGAAAAAGATGTCGCCTTGTCGTCCACACTCTTTTTGCAGTGCAATTTCTCTATCTGCAATACTCTTCGGTTTCAAGGCATTGTACAAGGCTCGCTCGTTGCCCTTGAAGAATTCTTCTTTTTTCAAAACCTGAAGTATGGAAGAGTTCAGCTGCACAAGGAAGGGTTCCTCGTCTGTACCCCCAAAGAATACATCGTTTTCGTCATATCTTCGGGGATTGGTGAAAAGAAATTGCGTGCCGAGAGCAATGGGATAGAACTGAGCATTCTTCGAAAGCGGCAGACTGATATCTTCATCGTTTCGAGTAGGATGAGTATCAGCGTCAAGAAAGTGAATCTTTGTTTTCCCGGCTTTGCTTGGTAGGGCGGGGTTCGGGATGATGAGCTCCATATTTCCTCCTTATCAATGAGTGGAGACCACTCGCTGACTTCACCTTAGCAATCGTAATAATCCCTTCAAGACAAATTCGAATTGAGTCAAATTGGATTGACTCATTGTGCAAAATTGAGAAATTGTAAATTGCAAATCGATGCCCTATAGTAGGGCATTATGCATCCCTATGAACGGTATATTCTTCAAGTCCTTACTAAAGAAGGAGAAGCGCGCTATCGCGACCTGAAGCCAGCCGGAGCGGAGAGTAATCTCTTTATTTACCACCTGAAGCAGCTTATAAAGAAAGCGTTTATCGAAAAAGTGGCAAAAGGATACGCGCTTACTCCGGCAGGGAAGCGGTATGTGGATACCTTGAGTCTCGCTACCGTAGAGCCTCGCAAGCAGCCCAAAATCGTTACGGTAATCATTTGCACGAATCAAAAAGGAGAGCATCTCGTTTTTACCCGCAAACGAGAGCCCTTTCGAGGCATGAAAGGTTTTCCGTATGGAAAGATCCATCTTGGTGAAGAGCTGCTTTCTGCTGCCAAACGTGAACTTGCTGAAAAATGCGGCCTCACGGCATCGCTTGAACGGAAAGGGGAATACTATCTCACGATAAGCAAGAAGGGTGAGATGCTCACCTCAATGTTTTGTCATGTTTTTGTGGCGAAGAATCCTAAAGGGAAATTGCGTGATTCAGACTACGGGGAAAGTGTTTGGAAAGATATTCGTGACTTACATGCAGCCGATTTTATTCCTGGGTTTTTGGAAATGTCCTCGCTTGCAAAAAAGAAGGGAACTTTCTTTGCAGAAAGAAATCTTGAGACTGATTGAAAATAAGCCACAATTCTTTTATAATTGGCTTGTTTTGCCCTGGTAGCTCAGTGGTAGAGCTGCTCCCTTTTAAGGAGAAGGTCGAAGGTTCGATCCCTTCCCAGGGCACCGCGTAAAAGCTCTTACGAGCTCAAAAACAAAAACCCGCTCGCACGGCGGGTTTGCCGGGAGCGGGTGATTGATGATTCCTCGATTGGTCAGAAAGGCAGGATGGTGATCCGGTAGGGGATCATGTCGTCGAGCGCCTCGTGACTCAGACTTGTTCGACCGAGACGGATGGCTTTCTTGGCCTGGTGGATAAGAGCCAAGTTGCCGAAACCCGCGAAAGAGAATTGCTCTCCTTGTGCGGCCACCGTCACCTTGATGAGGATTGGGGTGATAGAATCAGCGGGTTGGCTGAGACATGCTTCCATATCCTCAGTTTTTCCAAAGCTGATCCCTGTAAAATTCCATCCACCCGTACTGGATGCTACCCATGCGTTTCTGGTGCGGATCAGGTTTTTGAGGAGTCCCGGTGGTCCGTACATCGTTATGATTTCCATTGTGAAACCTCCTGAGTATAATATAACACTTATTATTATATAAGTCAATATATCGTACTCATCCTCACCGAATGTTCACCTGTTTAGATTTTACTTTTCAAAACAGGTGTGTTTAAATAACCGTCATACATGCGGAATAAAGGATTTCTTTTGAGCGTTATCATCCTCCTCGCCGTTCTCGCGGGAGTTTTTGTCTATCCAAAAGGCATTGGTCTTAAGTGGCGACCGTGGCGTTTGGGTTTGGATCTCGTCGGTGGCAGTCACTTGGTCTATAAAGTAGATCTTTCGAGCATTCCGACCGATCAGCAGGATTCGGTTTTGAATGGTTTGCGCGATGTCATTGAAAAACGCGTCAATAATTTCGGGGTAGCGGAACCGCAAGTATATCTTGCCAAGTCCGGCACGGATAATCAGCTCGTAGTAGAGCTCGCCGGCGTGAAGAATGTCTCTGATGCGGTAGCAGAGATCGGCGCCACGCCGTTCCTGGATTTTCGTACCGTCTCGGAATCCTCATCTACTCCAACTGGCTCTTCTACGATTCAGTTTTTCCCCACGAACCTTACCGGTCGTTACGTAACCGGTGCTCAATTGAGTTTTGATCAGACGACGAACGCGCCCCAGGTGGACATTACCTTTAACGATGAAGGTGCCAAGCTTTTTGAAGAGCTCACCGCCGCGAACGTGAACAAGCCACTCGCGATTTTCTTGGATAACAATTTAATTGAAATGCCGACGGTGCAGCAGGCGATCTCAGGCGGCAAGGCCCAGATCACCGGCCGCTTTACCGTAGATCAGGCCCGCCAATTAGTAGAGCGCTTTAATGCCGGAGCCTTGCCCGCACCGGTAACTTTGATTGACCAATCCACCACGAGTCCTGCCTTGGGTGCGAACTCTTTGAAATACGCGCTTCTTGCCGGTCTTATCGGTACGCTTCTCGTTATTCTCTTTATGATCATCTACTACCGTTCCCTCGGTATCTTTGCAGCGGTAGCTCTCCTTATTTACATCGCACTCACGCTTGCGGTCTTTAAACTGGTGCCTATTACACTCACTTTGGCTGGCCTAGCGGGTTTCATTCTCACGATTGGTATGGCAGTAGACGCCAATATTCTCGTTTTCGAGCGCGTCAAAGAAGAAATGAAGCGGGGACTCACGCGTTCCGCTGCTATGCACGAAGGCTTCCGCCAGGCCTGGCCCTCCATTCGCGATTCCAATAGTTCCACGATCATCACTGCTATCATTCTCTACTATTTCACTTCGAGTTTCGTACGCGGTTTCGCGCTTACACTTTTTTTGGGTGTCGTTCTTTCTATGTTTACCGCTATCACGGCTACCCGTCTCATGCTCGACGTATTTGCTAAAGATAGTACTAAATCCTAAATTCTCTCCATGTACGACATTATTGGCAAACGAAAAATCTGGCTGACCTTCTCTGGTATTTTGGTGCTCGCGGCGATTGTGGCTGTGGGTGTGTTCCGTTTCCATGAGGGCATTGATTTCAAAGGCGGTGTGAACTGGACGTTCAAAGCGAATAGCGCTGATGCGCAATCTATCCAAACCCAGATTGCCGCCGCGGTGCATACGGAGGATGTACGGGTGACGCTTGGAGATCAGAATCAGGTTACGGTGCGCATGCCGGAAGTTCCGGAAGCAACTCATGCCGCATTGCGCGACGCATTTCAGAAGAATCCTCTTGGTTTCGAGGAACTCTCGTACCAGTCAGTTGGTCCGTCGGTAGGGCAGACGGTGCGCTCCCGTGCAATCGTTGCTCTCATCTTGGTTTTGATCGGCATCTCGCTCTACATCGCATTCGCATTTAGAAAAGTGTTCCGTCCCGTGTCTTCCTGGAAATATGGCTGGATCACGCTTGCAACGTTGCTTCACGACGTCGCAATTCCGGCTGGCATGCTTGCCATTTTGGGGCACTTTAGAAATATTGAAGTGGATACCAACTTCTTGGTGGCTCTCTTGGTGGTCATGGGCTTTTCCGTGCATGACACTATTGTTGTGTTCGATCGCATTCGCGAGAATCTTCTGAAGGATCGCTCCAAGCAGCCGTTTGAGGAGCTCGTGAACACGAGCGTAAACCAAACTTTGGGCCGGTCTATCAATACCTCCCTTACGCTTATTTTGGTGCTCCTGGCTCTCTATTTCGCGGGCCCGATAACCCTGCGCTATTTCGTGCTTACCCTCCTTGTGGGTGTAACTACGGGTATTTATTCCTCAATTTTCGTTGCTAGTCCGCTCCTTATCGTCTGGCAGGGGTGGTCGTCCCGCCAAGGCAAATAGGGGGTTTGACATAATTGGATAAACCATAGTATAATAAGAATCATAACTTATGAACCAATTTAACGCGAAAACCATCGACGCCCTCTTGGCAGGTCTCAATGAGCGCCAGCGCAAGGTAATTATGGGCCGTTTTGGCTTAGAGAATAAAGGAACCGGCGAGCGCCAGACCCTGGAGGCGATCGGCCGGGGTTTTGGTATTACCCGCGAGCGCGTCCGCCAGATCGAGGCTGCTTCGCTTAAACTTATCGCGGATAATGTAAAGAGGAGCGCTCTCGCTCAGTAACTTTTGAAAGA
>CAZEJX010000014.1:0-15492 GCA_964512715.1 uncultured Candidatus Saccharibacteria bacterium | reverse complement strand
TTCCGGATACCTATCTGACCATTGCGCATTATTTGGAAAACAAAGGCGTGGCATGGGGCGCGCTTGATCCGAAAGATGTTCTCGGTGCGGATTTCTCAAGCGTTCAAGGGTACCAGCGCATCCTCACGGAAACCCAACCCATCGAGCAAAAACAGTCAGGAAGCTGCGGAGTCTAAAGGTCGAACAATAAATCGAATTGATAGAATAAATACAAATGATCAACATCAACCGTCTCTTAAAAGTAACCATCGCTTGGATAAGTGCCGTGTACGTGATTTGTTTCGCCGGCGTCGCGTTTATTCCGGGCATTCGCCCGGGCTTCATGCGTTACGCGTTGCACATGAATATGATGGGCAGTTTCGCGAACGGTGGATTCATGAATGTAACTACCGTCGGCACCTTTATTTCCGGATTGATTATCTGGAATATCGCAGCTCTGATCGGCGCTTGGCTTTTTGGCACGTTCTGGAACAGCATCACGAACTAAATCAATGGAAAATAACGAAATAAAATACACCTGCCCGATGCATCCGGAAGTTGTTTCGGATCATTCCGGGATGTGTCCGGATTGCGGCATGAATCTTGTACCGGTCAAAACTAAACCAGCTTCCGCTTCGGCGGAATCTGGTCATTCCGGCCATGATAAACACGCCGGGCACAGCACGAATATCTTTAAAACCAAATTCTGGGTGAGCCTTGTGCTGTCCATCCCGGTAGTGCTGTATTCGCACATTACCCAGGTGTTGCTCAATTGGCAGGCGCCACAGTTTCCGGGTTCGGAGTATTTGGCTTTCGTTTTAGCTTCCATAATCTTTTTCTACGGCGGTTGGATTTTTCTTGCCTCCGCTTGGCGGGAAATCCTGGGCAGATTGCCAGGCATGATGACTCTCATCAGCTTGGCCATCACTGCCGCTTACGTTTGGAGCGTGTATGTAGTCTTTTCCACCAAAGGCGAAACTCTTTTCTGGGAGCTTGCGACTTTGATCACTATTATGCTCTTCGGGCATTGGCTTGAAATGCGCGCGGTCCAAGGCGCGAAAGGCGCTTTGCAAGAGCTTTCCAAATTATTGCCGGATACGGCCGAAGTAGTTCGCAACGGAAGAACCGAGATCATTCCGCTCGCCGAGCTCAAGGAAGGAGACTTAATTCTCGTGAAGCCAGGTGGGAAGATCGCCGCCGACGGCGTGGTTATAGAAGGAATGTCTGACGTGAACGAATCCATAGCGACCGGTGAATCCAAGCCGGTATCCAAGAAGGAGGATAGCGAGGTTATCGCGGGCACTACGAACGGCGACGGTTCGCTCACCGTGAAAGTCACGAAGATCGGCGAGCATACGTTTCTTGCCGGGGTCATGCGGCTTGTCGCCGAAGCGCAGACTTCGAAATCTCGTCTTCAGATGCTTTCCGACCGCGCCGCGCTTTATTTAACTGGCGTAGCTATAGTGGGTGGTTTCAGTGCTCTAGCTGGCTGGCTTGCAGCTGGCGCGGAAGCCGGTTTTGCCGTCGAACGTTTAGTCGCGGTTTTAGTAATTGCCTGCCCGCACGCGCTCGGTTTAGCCATCCCTTTAGTGGCTTCCATTTCCACCACGAAAGCCGCTAAAAATGGATTTTTAATCAAGCAGCGCTTGGCATTGGAAGCCGCCCGGAATATAGATATAGTTCTTTTCGACAAAACAGGGACTCTCACTAAGGGAGAGTATGGCGTAAGTGGCTTTTGGAGTTTAGGTAACAATATTTCTGCGGACACTATTCTTGCGCTGGCCGCGGCGGTGGATTCCCGCTCCGAGCATCCGGCCGCGCGCGCGATTGTCGAAAAAGCTCGGAATGCAAATTTAAGAATTCCGGAGATAAAGAATTTTGTCCGCGTGCCCGGACATGGTTCGGAAGCGGAAGTGAATGGAGAAAAAATTTCTGTCGGTGGCGAAGTGTTCTTGGCTGGTAAGGAAATACATTTGCCGCCGGAATCCGCAGAAGCTAAGAAGCGCGGCCAAACTTTGATTTATCTTTTAAAGAACAATAATCCGATTGGCGTGATTGCTTTAGCGGACGTTATTCGCGAAGAATCCCGCGCTGCTATAGCGACCCTCAAGAACATGGGCATTGAAACCGCGATGCTTACCGGCGACACAGAAGATGTAGCTGAATGGGTCGCCAAAGAATTAAATATCGATCACTATTTCGCTGGCGTTTTGCCTGGCCAAAAAGCCGATAAAGTTAAATTATTTCAGTCTGAAGGCAAAAAAATTGCCATGGTAGGAGATGGCGTAAATGACGCGCCGGCGCTTACTCAAGCCGACTTGGGCATCGCCATCGGCGCGGGCACAAATGTTGCCATAGAATCCGCCGGTATTATTTTGGTCAAAAATGATCCGCGGGATATTGCCAAAGTGATAAAACTTTCCCGTTTAACCTACCGCAAGATGATTCAGAATCTTTGGTGGGCGGCGGGGTATAACATCGCGGCGATACCTCTTGCGGCCGGAGTTCTAGCCTATTGGGGAATCATGCTGCAGCCCGCATTTGCCGCCGGACTCATGTCCCTTTCTACTGTTATTGTCGCAGCGAATGCGGTGCTCTTAAGAAAAGCAAATCTCTGATACTCCTCCAAAAGGAAAACCGCCGATTGCTCGACGGTTTTCCTTCTCTGGATACGGCGCTCAGCCGTATGCTGTAACGGGACGGAGATACCCGCTCTGGGCGCCTCTGCTTTCCCCTTGACAGGGTGAAATAAGAAGGGTCATGATGAGGACTTGTCATAACCCTTTATGCAACCCCTTCTCAGCTTAAACCACGTCAGTAAGACGTTTGAGGATGCGGAGCAGCCGTTTGAAGTGCTGCGGGATATTTCCCTTACCCTTGAGGAGGGGGCCTTTACGGCAATTGTGGGGCCGAGCGGCTGCGGCAAATCGGTACTCTTGTACCTCATCGCCGGTTTCTTGAAAAAGACATCCGGCGATTTGCTTTTAAACGGTGTTCCGATCGTGCGACCGGGAACTGATCGCATGATGGTATTTCAGGATTATGTGCTTCTACCCTGGAAGAGCGTCTATGAGAACATTCTCTTTGCACTCGAAAAAAGCAATTTTTCTATTTCTGAAAAAAAGAAACGGGTTGAGGATCAGATCGCGTTTATGGGGCTCAGTGAATTTAAGGACTGGCCTATCTATAAGCTCTCCGGCGGCATGAAACAGCGGGTGGCGATTGCCCGGGTTGGTGTCCTCAGCCGAAGTTGCTCCTAATGAACAGCCATTTTCGGCTTATGATTCCATGCGTCGGAAATTTTTGCGCGCCAATTGCGTGGATATTTGGCAGAAGACCGGGACTACCGTGCTTTTCGTTACTCACAGCGTAAGTGAGGCCGTTTTCCTTGCCGATAAGATTTACGTTATGAGTGGCCGCCCATCAGTGATTACCAACGAGTATAGGATAGGTTTGCCACACCCGCGCATGCAGTCGCACCCTGATTATCTTGCTCTCCGCGAGAAGATCCTGAAGGACCTTTCCGAAGAGTCGTATGTGAGGGATGCAACCGATGCACCTGAAGTCGAGGCTGCTCTTGCTGCTGAATTACGATGAAAAAGAATTATATTTTTCTGGCTCTGATTGTAGTCGTGATCGCTTTTGGAGTGATGTATCTTTTCCATAAGAAATCTGAACCCCTCGGCGATTCATTACAACCGGTCAGAGTCGGTTATGTCGGACATAGTTTGAACTATAGCCCGGCAATGGTTGCTGAGGAGGCAGGATATTTCAAGGAACAAAACATTGCTCTCACGCCTTTTAAGTCGAGTAGTGAAACCCGTCTCGCACTCGCAACTGGGAAAATTGACGTAGCATTTTTGAGTTTTGCCGATACTGTTGTCGCGATAAGTTCCGGAGCGCCGTTCGTGTTTGTCGCACCAGTAACCCGTGCTTCAACTGTGGTTTTTGTACGGCCGGGAAGTTTCACTACGATTCAGGATCTCACGGGCAAAAAGATTCTGGGCGCGAATGGCACCTCTCGCTTCGAATTTCTTCATGGTGCTGCCGAAGAAGGCTTGAAGGAAGGGGATTTTGATTTTCTTGATATTGATAGTGATTACGCTGAGATCGCTCTTCTCCAGAAGAAAACCGTTGATGCAGTGCCTACGAGTCGTTATAAGGACGCGAGTTTTATCAAAGCCGGAGCAATACCGTTACCTCAGTGGGATGAGAAGTATGGAAAGACGTTTAATCCCCATACGTACCTCGTGGCGAATACCGCTTATTTGGCGAGTCACCCCCAGGGAGTGGAATCCGTTCTTCACGCCCTCATCGCCGCTGACCAAATGATTCAGTCAAAGCCTCAAGACGCCGCAGAGTTAGTTCAGCGCCACATCGCGCTCATTACCGGCGATGCAACATATACGAGTGATGATGTCTTGAGAGGCTGGAGGGAGAGTATTCAGCCGGTTTTGTGGTCTGACCCCGGAGAGCTTGCTGCCATTGTTGATTTTCTCTATGAGACAAAGCAGATTAAGAATAAGCTGAGTCTGGATACCGTTTTCGATCTTCGTTTTCAGGATACATTACAAGAAGCTCAAGCCAAGGTCTATGCGCGAACACGCTAAGAGTTTTCTTTTGGGAGCGTTGCCGTTTCTTGCCATACTTGGCGTATGGTTTACGGTGAGCCATTTTGCGCTGGTGCCGCGTTGGGTCTTGCCATCACCGCTTTATACCGGCAAAGCCTTGTGGGCTCTGGTCGTGAGCGGTAAGTTATTCACCCTTGCCTGGGTAAGCCTCCAAAATGTCCTGATTGGTTTTGTTTTTGCGGCTCTCGCGGCAATTTCTCTCGGTATCCTGATTGGCATGTACCCGGTTTTGAGAAAAGTTTTTTTTCCGTTTTTGGCGACTATTTCGGCGGTGCCGTCTCTCGCCTGGCTTCCCATCATTGTGATTCTTTTGGGATTTACGACGAGTGCCATTATCGCGATTATTTTCCTTTCAAGTTTCAAAAAGCTCGTCTATAGCACGGTGAGCGGTGTTCGCAATGTGCCCTTAAACTGGATTCTCGCGGGGCGGAATATCGGTCTTAGCACTGTCGAGGTTATTTGGAAGATTATTTTGCCTGCCGCTATGCCGCAGATCGTAACCGGTTTGCGTTTGGGTTTTGGGAGCGCTTGGCGTTCCGTAGTCGGTGCGGAAATGCTGGTCGCGGGTGTAAATGGTCTCGGCAGATTTATCTGGAACGCGCAATGGCTGTTTGCGTTTGATGATGTTTTTTCGGGCATCATCATGATTGGTCTCATCGGACTCCTTGTAGAGGAGCTGGTATTCCGTCGCGTGGAAGAGAATCTTCTGATCCGCTGGGGATTAGCGGATCAGAAAGGATAGCTACTGATTCGCTTTCGTGGGCTCTACTGCTTCAAGCGTTTCATCTGCGCCGATCTTGAGATATTTCGTTACGCCGAGGGATGGAGTTGCAGTCATGGGTTCGCCGGGTTTACGATCCGCATAATTCACTTGGAGTTCCGGAGGATTTTTCGAGATGACGGTGGATTGTGGTGCGATCCGATCGCCAATTAAAACTGCAGGTGTGGTTGTATATCCATTCGCCCCGTTTAGAGCAACAACCGCATAGTAGAAGGTGCCGCTGCCTCCGCCGCTTTGGGTAACAAGAAATGCTGTATCTTCCAGGCCATCGCCATTCAAATCTCCCTTGGCTTCATTTCCAAAATACGTGGTTATGAGTTTTGAAGCCGAGCCGGGGGCAAGAGGCGCTTCGGCTTTACCATTCATAAGTTGCACTTCATTCCCATCTACTAAAAAAGAAGCGTTTCGAGGATCAAATGCAGCCGTATTCTGTTTTATGCGTACATATCCCACTGTGCCGATAATTATTACTGCTCCTAATATCATCAATAATTTTTTCATATCTTGATTATAACCCAGGAATCTTCTCAACAACTCGACGGAGCAAGGTTGATTTACCACTATGAGGCAAACCTGTTATTAGAATGTTTTTAACCATTTAGAAAGATTCCTCCAAGTCTCACGCATACTACCTTGTCTATCTGCAGAGAAAAGAATAATCAATTCAATAATGGGCGGTAGAGTAAGAACCAGCAACACGAAAGTACCCGAAATAAATGCAACGACAGCACCCAGCTGGCCGGATACCCCAATAGCGCTCAGGGAGATTCCGATAATAGGAATAATAAACACCCCAATAGCCAACAAGAGCCATTCTCCGATCCTATTTAACGATTCCTTGGTCAGAGTATATTTCCGAATCTGGAAAAGAATGTAATTTAATATATAAAGCCCCACTAACCCACTGGCTTGCACTGAAAACAGAATTGAGTTTGTATCACTACTTCCAGTAATTCTCTTCAGATTGGATAAGAGAACTGGAAAAAACAACGAAATAGTAATGAGTAGCTGAAGTCGTTTTTCGATTTCATCCTTCATGAAGGAGAGTATAGACACTAGCTTTTAAAAAGCAATCTAAGCTCTAAGAACTTCCTCCTGCGAAGCTGGTATGGGATCCGATTGATTTCTAGTGTCCTCAGTTGAACTTATCTCAAGATAGCTGGCCATCTTGAGCTGGAACCGTAGTGGATTCAAGCCCTGCTTGGTCCGATTGACTTCCTTTTGTCTTACCAAGGCGACGGGTCTCGTGCGTACACCCCTATATATTCCTAGTCAATCCCTAGACCAATCTAACTTTGACGGTTTGATATAAGTCTCTAAGTTCAGAATCACCCATATCAAGTATAGGTTCATACATAAATGAATTCACATGTATGTTCTCGGGAGTAATTAAATTTACTTTCTTTAATATAGCAATAAATTCTTTTTCATTATTAAATTCCTCCTCATACTTCTTAAATAGGTTCCATGTCTGATTCGACATGCCACCAAGACCAGTCAAAAAAGTTTGATCTGTTATTTTAGACTTCATAAATTGCTCCGCTTTCAGGCGTATGGCAATGGACATAACAATTTTATGCTCAAGATTTATACCGTGAGTCGCAGTCAAACATTCATCTGCTGCCTCAAATATTGCATCGGAGATATTTTTAGTAGTATCGATAGTTGCTGGGAAGGTGACGTTTTTTATGTTTTTCTCAAAAATTAACTTGAAATCATTTACTGTAATTGATCCTGAGTCGCTCTTTTGATGCAATACGGACGTAAGTAGTAGATAATCCGCATCACCATCTCCCTGTGTGTACTCAATAATATTTCTAATAAATGGTATTGAGGCAATTAACTTTTTATTGTCAGTCAAATTATTTTTCCAATTATTAATGAAAGGGTTTCTTATATAATCAGCTTTTTCCAAGTTGATACCCATGTCACTCTTTGTGCTAATCAAACACTGACCGTAAGAAACAACGTGACGACTTTCTATCGTTCTAAAGAAATCAAAGTTATGGGTAAGGACTATCTGAAAGAAATTATCATCCTCCGATATATCTTTTAAATACTCAACAATGGCGTATTTGTTCTTATAATCAAAAGAGTCGGCAATGTCATCAATAATTAGCAGTGTTTTCTGGCCCGCATTTTTTCTAGCTCTTATTTCAAAGATAATATTTAAGATATACAGAGCTCTCCGTTCGCCCTGACTTAATACTCTCAATAATTCTTCTCTTTTAAGATTCTTCTTGTCTGTATCAGTAAAGACGAATTCGGAAACTGGGGCTTTTGTTTTCAATATCACATCTTCCTTGTTCTTAATAACTATTTTGAAGGGCAGACTCGTGAATCTATTGTTGAATTCTTCTGCAGATGATTCCCATTCAGTAGCAGCATCTCCAGCTTTCCTAACTATTTCAGCAAGTTTCGTTTTCTTAGACGTGTAAAATTCAAGAAGTGTTTTTACCTCAGTCTCCATCTTGGAAAAATAGCCGAGCCAAACATTCTTCTTGAACTGATCGTAATCTTGAAGTTGAATAAGTAGAGTGTTGTCGCTTTCGATGACTTTTTTAAAGGCTCTTAACTCGAGATTTGACCCAATTGCCTTGTCGATTGCATCAAATGTCTTCTTAAGGTTTTCGTCACTGAGAATTTTCTTTATCTCTGCTTCTAGTAACGTCTCAAAATCAGAAGCGGATTTGATTGTTGTGCTATCGGACAGGTTTATAGAATGTCCGGCATCAAAGAATGAGTTATCTGCCACCGATCCTAGCAATTCTTTTGCTTGGTATGTTCCAAAAGTATTTGCCGATTTTTTGAAAAAGCCTGATTGCGAGATCAGCGACTCATACTGCTTAACATATTCATCGAGCGACTTACTGTGCTTATCTAAAAATTTCTTTATGTTACCTTTCTTGTCGAAAATGTCATTGTATCTAAAAGAGTACTGAGTGTTTTCGTCATTGATCGAGGGCGCTAGCTTTTCTAAGATATCGTATATGGTATCTTTCTCATTCTCAGAAAAAGTAGCTAATATTTCTTCTTCGCAGTCTGAGCTTTGAGAGACAGATTTTAACTTCTTAATGAAACCTTCTTTCTCCTTCTCGACATCGTTATAGATCTTCTCATATTCTTCACGTAGTTGTTTTTCTACTACGAGCGTAGCCTCTTTATCAGATGAAAATGATTCGTTATAAGGCTCGACAACAAGAATGTCTTCTGGTTTTAAGTCTTGTCCATTCTCATCCTTTATTTCTCTAACTGTAGTTCTTTCGGGATAGACCAAATCCTTTGTCTCATTACCATTCATCAAGTCAGTAAATGTCTTTGCGAGAGAGGTTTTCATCGACCCGTTTGGGGCGTATATGGCGAAAGTTCTACTACCGAAATCAAGCTCTTTTTCGAGCTTTTTAATACCGTAACAATGTTCAAGTTTTATTGATAGTTTCTTCATGTATTGCGCAACTAGGCTCCTCGAGCGCGATAACCTATCTCAACTTGGCTGGGGGACCTGGATTCGAACCAAGATAAACGCCTCCAAAGGGCGCTGTCCTACCATTAGACGATCCCCCAATAACGAACCAATTTTAGCCCAAAACCCGGATTTTTTCCAGTTTCGTTATATATTGCTAAAATGATTCAGAGGTAATGTGCTCCGAAGGACATGGCTTATATCGTTTATATATTGAGATGCGAAGACGGTAGTTTGTATACTGGCATCACGAACGATCTCGAGCGGCGCATTCGGCAGCACAAAGGTAAGAAAGGGGGAGCCTATACCTCGAGCCATGCAGTTCAAGAAGTTATCTATACCGAAACTCTTCCTAATCGCAGTGCGGCATTAAAACGAGAAGCCGAGATTAAGTCCTGGCGGCGAGACAAAAAGATCGCTCTTATCAAGGGAAGCAAGCGAGCAAAATATGAGTAAACCGCTTATATCTAAAGATGCCGAAGTGTTGCGAAAGAATTTTGGGTCCGATCAGATTTTATTCATAATCGATAAGTTGACTCCTGGGTATGTCCATCCTTGCCCTGTGGAGGACGTTGAAACACTAATCCATCGGATTCCTTCAAAAGATATTGATGGAATAAAATTCATCGTGTTCCATCAACCAACTCGTAAAGAAGAAGTTGCCAAGCCAAGGTGGGCCGCCTATTATTCAGAATTTGCTTGGAGAGAGATAACGGGCTCGGCTGTTTTTCTCGAAGCCATCAATCCAGGCAAAGCCATGAAATGGGACATTTCTTTGCATCCGGCCGCGGAAAGAGAATTGGAAGATCTGAAGGCTGAAGGACACGAAATTACCGTTCTAAAGAAACATATTGAAATCTCTTTAGATATAGAATCTACACGTAAGACGCAACTTAAGAGATCGTTTCTGCATGAGGTTGGGCATCATGTAGATTACAAAAAGGATCCGTCGAATTTTCCCAAGAAGAGCAAATATGAAAAAGAATTGTTTGCAGAAAAATATGTTTTGGAGCAGAGCCAGCGCAATACTCACAGAGATTTATGAATCTGGATTTATTCCCCCGAGGGCCGGGAGCTTACGAAAACTCTTTCACGGATTCTAGGAAAAACCATCTATACTCGGGAAGCCTGAGTGAGTGGTATAATGAGATTATGAAACTCAATACGTTTTGGCATAGCTTGGGGCATGCGGTTTTGGTAGTTCTCTATGTGTGGGGTGTGGCGTTTTTCATGTCGCATGGGCAGCAGATTTTTGGAGATGATAAAAGTGTTTGGATTCCGGTTACGATACTCCTCGTTTTCGTGATTTCGGCATCCATCACCGGTACTTTGGTTTTGGGTCGCCCCATTCTGCTCTATATGGAGGGCAAGAAGAAAGAGGGTTTAAAATTCTTCGGCTCTACTTTGGCCTGGCTTGCGGTTATCGTCTTCATTATTCTTTCCGTACAACTCTGGAAATAATTAAGGCATGAACGGACCATCCTATTTTGAGATTCAGGCGGATGATGTTTCGCGCGCCAAGACTTTTTACGAAGGCGTTTTTGGCTGGAAATTTAACAAAGCGGAAGGTTTGCCGGTGGAATACTGGCGGATTGACGCGAGCGGCCAGCGTGGCGGTCTCTTGAAACGTCCGGCGCCAACCCCGCCGATGCAATCCGGTACTAATGCCTATGTGTGTTCGATGGAAGTCGCGGATTTTGACGATACGGAAAAGAAAATTATTGATCTCGGCGGTATGATCGCGCTTCCGAAATTCTCCGTACCGGGAGTGTGCTGGCAAGGATACTTTTTGGACACCGAGGGTAATACATTCGGGCTCTTCCAGGTAGACAGCGAAGCGAAGTAGATTCTCTTGACTGTTTTTCCGCTCTCCACTAGGCTGGCTTTAGCTCGCCAAAAAATGATCTGGTCTAATACCAGGCGCCTGACATTTGCAGGTACAATGGGCGGCTAAGGAGTACTCCTATGCGCGGTTTCTGGGATAAAGTCACGCTAAAGTGGGATTTTCGGACTGGTAGAGAAACAAGTGTTCATGAAGAAGGTCATTTCGAGCCCAATCTCTACAATCCGAGAGTCTATAGCAGTGAAGCGCACAAGAAAATGCACGGACTGTTTGGGATGGAAATTTACTCTTTGTATGAGGATTCTGGTTCTCGGATAGGAGAGGTGCGCCTGGATGTCCGGCATAAGACTAGAACTGTTGCGCCAAAAAAGGATGCAATCAAGAGTCTTCTTGTGGCGGAATTTGAACGTGGATTCCAAAATCATACGTTCCGATATGCGCCTGTGGTGATAGTTCCCGAAGGGAACAGTTGGTCGGACACGATTTTCATTGTGCGTTTCGGTCTCGAGAACGGGGAACAGTTCTGCGATATTGCCATTGAAGTAGCCCGTGCAACTCTCGCCGCTCTTGGTGTCTATGACCGAGAAGGCAGGACTACGACCGACTTCGAGCTCAAGCGCGAGACATTCGCCAAATTCGAGGGAAACTGGATCACGTTTGAGAATTGGTTGCGCATGAAACACTGCTTGCCGGTTGTTGATCGTTCCGTTGCCTGACATGCAAAAGCCCCGAGTAAAAATCGGGGCTTTCACGTTTCAAGCTTCTCGCTCCGTCTATATCCACATCGCGAGGATCACTCCCATCATGAGTAAACCCACCAGGTAGTAACCCGCGTTTAGGAACCACCACTTCCACGGTTTTTGCTCCCAGAGCACGGCGCCAATGGTGGCCGGTGCAACGAAGCCGAGCCAGTTCCAGAAGCCCGCCATAAGTCCGGCGCTGACGCCAAACGTGTCGAGGTATGTTCCCGCGAAGATTAAGGCATGGGCGAGGACGTAGGACATGAGGAGCGCGCCGATCGCTGTGATCACGTAGCTTCGCGCCATCATTCGCTTAGCTCCCGGCTCGCGCATCATGGCGTCCATGGACTCCTTCGTCCAGCCAAGCATCGCCGTCCAGGATCTGCCGAATAAGGGTCCGTACCAGAGTGCGCCCAGCACGAATTGTGCGGCGGCGGCAACGAGTACCGCCCAGTAATTTATCGGAATAACAGGCATAATAATGAATGTTTGATTTCGACTTTTTATTAATGATACCAAAGATATGAACTTGTCTCACTGCGACGGAAGTGAGAAAATTAATTCAATATAGAGTATGCCGCACGAGGAAAAGGATTTTATCGAGAAGCTTTTTGAAGTGCCTGCGGAGGCGCTGGAGTTTGGCGTAGAAGAAGTAGAGAAGGCCGAGAGGAGCGTTATAAGCAAAAAACCATTCCGTCTTGCGGAAGAATATTGGAACACCCTCGGTCCGGGGCTCACAACCGGCGCCGCGGATGATGACCCTTCCGGTATCGCGACTTACTCCCAGGCTGGGGCGCAGCACGGCTTCCAGCTCCTGTGGCTCGCGGCGTTTACGTTTCCTCTGATGGCCGCAGTGCAGGAAATGTGCGCGCGCATCGGGCTCGTGACCGGTCGCGGTTTAGCGGCGAATATCCGCCATCACTATCCTCGCTGGGTGCTCTACCTTGCAACCCTTCTTCTTTTTGCCGCGAACACCTTTAATATCGGCGCAGACCTTGGCGCCATGGCACAGGGGACCCAGCTTATTTTCCCGAAAGTTAGCTTTACGGGGCTCCTTATTCTTTTCGCCGGAGTGAGTCTGCTTTTCCAGATTTTTACGACCTACGCGCGTTATTCGAAATATTTGAAATATCTGGCCTTAGTGCTTTTCGCCTACGTTGCTTCGGCAATCGTGAGTCATCTCGATTGGCATCAAGTCGCGGTTCACTCCATCCTGCCGCAGATTACATGGAGTAAAGATCAGATTCTCCTTATCACCGGGATTCTTGGCACGACGATCTCGCCCTACCTTTTCTTCTGGCAGACCTCCCAAGAGATTGAGGAAGAAAATTTGCGTCAGAAGAGAAAAATGATGGGCTGGCACCAGGATGTGCCGCCGCGTGAAGTGAAACACCTACGAGTGGATGTGTGGTCGGGAATGTTCTTCTCTAATCTCGTGATGTTCTTTATTATCGCCGCTTGCGCGGGCACGCTCTACGCAAATGGTGTTACGAGTATTACGACTGCGGCGGATGCGGCACGAGCGCTGCGGCCGATAGCAGGGGAGGCGGCTTACTTTCTCTTCGCGCTCGGTATCATCGGTACCGGCATGCTCGCGATTCCGGTTTTGGCCGGTTCAACAGCGTACGCGCTTTCGGAAAGCTTCGGTTGGAAATATGGCTTGTATCGCAAACTGAAGGAAGCCTACGCGTTCTATGGGGTGATTATCGTCTCGATGGTACTCGGACTTATTTTGAATTTCGCAGGACTGGATCCGATCAAAGGATTGCTTTACGCGGCAGTGGCTAACGGTATTGTAGCCCCGATTATCCTTATCCTCATCGTGCGCATGAGCAGCAGTAAAAAGATTATGGAAGAGAATGTGAATCACCCTGCGCTTACCTGGCTTGGTTGGATTGTTACCGGACTCATGCTCATTGCCGGTGCCGCCGCAATTTACGCGATGTGGTTTTAGGCGGTCCGAATGTGGCAAACAAAAACGCGCCAAGCTAAGCTTGGCGCGTTGCTATTAGAACGAAGCGATTTGGTGGTTCAGGAGATCCTGGTAGGCGGAGCAGGAGTGAATGAGCTCTTTATGGGGTCCGTCGCCTACAATCTTTCCTTTCTCAAGCACGAGGATGCGATCCACGTTTTCGACGGTTGAAAGGCGGTGGGTGATGATGAGCGTCGTGCGTCCTGCCGCCGCTACATGCAGCGATTCATAGAGCAGTGCTTCTTCTTCCTGATCCAGACCCGCAGTTGCCTCATCGAAGAGGAAGACTGCCGGGTTTTTGATAATGGCTCGGGCGATGCCGACCATCTTGCGCTGACCGCCGGAAAGCTTGATGCCTTTCTCGCCAATCAGCGTGTCGAGCCCCTGCTCCATCTTCGGAAGGAAGCTTGCCATGCGTGAAATCGAGAGGGTCTTCGTGATATCTGCTTCGGTGAGCGTTGCGCGCTGGCCATTCAAGCCGAAGAAGATATTCTCACGGAGCGTGGCGTCGAAGAGTCGCACATCTTGTTCCACGAATCCGACACCATGCTTGCGGTAATTTGCAAGATCGAGTAACCGCAAGTCGTTGCCGTCAATCAGCACCTGACCCTTGTCGGGGTCAAAGGAGCGCATGAGGAGATGGAAGAACGTAGATTTGCCGGCACCGTTTTTACCGACCAAGGCGATACTTTCGCCTTGCCGGATCGTGAGTGATAGGTGCTCGAGCACTGGTTCGTCGGATTTGCCTTCCGGAGCAGTCTCTTCATCGTCTTTGATGTAGCTTCGCACCGGGTAGGCAAACGTTACGTCCCTGAACTCAATCGTGCCCTGATAAGCTTTTGGCTCGATGGGATTTGCGACGACTTTCACATCAGGTTCTACTTCCATGAGCGTGAAATACTTCGCGATCTTCTGCCACTCCTCGCTCAGTTGCCGTTGCATTTGGGCGAGTGAGGAGAGTCCGCGCATGGACATGGAAGACATGGCCATGATTGTGACGAGCTTGCCGAGAGTGAGCGTGCCCTGGTAGACGAAGAATGCGCCGGTCAGGATGATCACATAATTTGTGACATCCGGCACGGCACTCTGCGCGAAAAACATCCAGCGCACGTATCTTCTCCACAACGCGATTCCCTTGTCGCCATACACGCGAACCTTCTCATCGTAGCGTGTGATGGAATATTCTTCCTTCGCATTGAGCTCGATGAGATCGGGATTCCTAATAATCTCGGAATGCGCTTTGTGTTTGTCATTCCAGAGATCCTGCACCTCCTTCAGCTCATCGGCCGTTTCCTTGTTTACGTGGACCGACACCGCGACGTACAAGATCATACCGATCGTTGTGATGACGCCGAGGGTGAGATTCACGTAAAATAGGTACGCGGAAACGATGACTGCTTTAAAGAGGGGAGGTAAGGTAGCGTAGAGCATGGTCATGCTGAGTCTACTGAGCGCCCCTTCGCCTTCATTGATGACATTCTGTTGAACGCCGGAATGCTGGTTGGTATGTTGGCCAACCGAGAACTTGAGAAACTTCGCGAGGGTTTTGCCGGCGAGCGAACGGGGAAATTCGTAATCGAATTCCTTCAGCTCGTAGACATACTTCAGGTACCCGACTACGCTTTCCGTCGAGCCGAGGCAGAACCACAGGAGTGTTAGTTTCACGAGCGTACTGAAGCCATGCTTTGCAATCAGCGCGTCGATGAAGCGTCCATAGATCATGGGGTCCACGAGCACGATGAGCTCCTGAAGAAGGAGAAAGCCAAGCATCCCGAGGATCGCTCGGGAGAAGGGACGGTACACGTCCCACAGGCGGGAGAAGGTAGTTTTCATTCACAGGCTCCTTTCAGTTTTCAACATTTTCTACTGCGAATTATAGCCTATATACTTACAGATGTCAATATTGGGATAAAGTATAGGCTTGACACTGGTACTTGACAGATAGACTATCTAGTGCTATCATAGAAACTTCAAAGTACCGGCGTATACTCTGCCTACTATTACTAAAAAACTCTTTATTTTCAGCTTGATTTTAACCTCGTTCGCGCTGGTTTTCTTTGGCGTTTCCCATGCGGAAGTTTCT
>CAZEJX010000013.1:11804-16963 GCA_964512715.1 uncultured Candidatus Saccharibacteria bacterium | reverse complement strand
GATCACCTGCCCGACTACGGGATTTGCGGGGTAAGCACTTCCCTCACTATATTGATTCACATGGCCGCTCCCCCATGCAATTGCATCGATCAAGATATCGCTGCCATCAAGGAGACCAACTGAGTTATCGCTTGAGAGTGTTTGGGTGGAGGTCGCATCCGCGCCGTCAGTATGTTTAGCATTTGCCCATACATACGTTCCGCGCCCGGTTATTTCCCCGGCAAGAACTTTTACGGAAGACTCGCTGCCGGACTTGGTGCGTTTGCGAAGTTTCCAACCCGTGATATCTACGCTGTCAGGGTTAGGATTATAGAGTGTAATTCGGTCATCATCGGTAGCCGTACCGGTAATTTGTATTTTATAGATAAGAATTCGCGAACTCGAAGCTGTTTCGGTTTCCCCGCTATCCGCGAGAGGAATATCACCCGAAGTGTCTGTTGGAGGAGAAGTTGGTGCGCCTCCCGGGTTCAGCGCAAGAGATGGAATGGCATTCTGGGATCTGGGTGTTCCGCCCGGATTTAGACTTGTTTGCCAACCTCCGATGCCTACTCTTCGTTCCATGGTTTGCTTTGTTCCCGAATTGCCGCTTGGCCATTTGCCCGTAGCATCCACTTCATCCACGAGACGGCAGCCCCTGCCGAAGAGTTTTAATGAACCGCCCGAGTTCGATATCGCACCACTATATATTTGATCTGCCGCTATTTCCGGCACGGCGTCATCCGTATCTCGTTCCAAAAGATAGAGCTCGCCGGGCTTCAAAATTTTGGGCGTCAATGCAATTTTTATTTTCTTATCGTGAGAGCGAAGTTCAAACCCCTGAAGATCCATGTCGTAGCCGGACACATTCTTCAGCTCAATCCATTCCGCATTTGCATCATCCTCGCTCCCCATCCAGGCAATTTCATTAATAAGAATCTCTTCGCTCGGCAGACCAAACGTTTTCCAATCACAGGCTGCTTCAGAAACCGGCGAAACTGATGAGGAGCTCGCCACAAGAGGCGTGCTTGAAGCGGCGGGAGCATCTTCTTTAGTGGATTTTTGCTTGGGCGACTTGGTCGCCTTGGAGGTTTTCTTAACGGGAGCTTTTTTCACCGAAATGCTTTTCACTGGCGGAGGCACGAGCGTTAGTGCGTCAGTGCTTGTTGCCTCGCTTTCCTCTGGGGCATTCAAAGAATCGAGAAAGTCGCCTAAATACGCATGCGCTTTTGAATGCTTCGCGTAGCCATAGCCACTCAGAATCCCGATAAATAAAATAGAACTACCAAGAAGTGCGATGCGCGTTTTATTCATTGCTCTATATATAGAGCAACTTAAACACGCCGAGCATCAAAAAACCTTAAAGAAAAAATAAATATTCCCTAAAGGACTACGGCAAGTAGGCGCGTGTGCCGACGCGGCTGTTGCTGAAACCACTCAAGAACACGCTGAGATCGGGCAAGCCCACCACACCATCACCGTTTAAGTCGGCGGAAGATTTCCCCCGTTCTCCCCAATGCGAGAGGAGCTGACTTAGATCGTTCAGGTTAATTACGCCGTCCCCGTTAAGATCTACGCGAGATTGATGTTCGGTGAGGACTTCTATAAATAATGGCGTCCGATCCACACTCATGTCTGTGCCTTGGCCGTCGTTTGCAAGCATCACCGCATTAGGAATGGTGAGCATGCCTCCCTCTTCCGGATCAAGAGTGAGTTCAAGGATAAGGATCTTGCCTGTTGTTCCATTGGGTATGGCTCCCGAGAAAATAATATTGCCGTCGCTGTCCGGACCCGTGGGCGCTTGCTGCCAGAGCGGAACTCCGGCATGCGCATCCGAAAGCGATACCACTCGGAAACTCTTAGGCACGGTTACCGTGCCGCTTACCACATTAAAGGGGTTATCCGATTGCGCGTAGAGAGCAACCGTAAAAGGCTTATGCATAGTTACCGTTCCCGAATCTTCTTTTTCCAAAGAATATACACCACTGCCTTCGGCTGCGATCAAACGGAATGCATAACCAGCGAATATAAGGAGAAGTCCCGCGGAAAGAATGATGAGAAGATCAATAAAGAGGATTTCTTTGATTCTGCCTTTCTTACGCAGCGAGAAATGATGGGTACTTATGAAAAGCGTACCGACAATCAGAAATACTTTTGCGATGAATAGTGCGCCGAAAACACCTGGAATTTTGAAGATCACCGTAAGCCAGGCATCCTCGGAAGTGCTCACGGCGTGCCACATATACAAGCGCGCCACTTCGAAAATAGTCCACCCGACAAGAAACGATGCAAACCCTGCTTTTGTTTGCCAATCTCCAGCGGTTTTTTTGCCGGTGATGCATATCGTGAAAGCGACTGCGACATTTACGGCTACCGTAATATAGGTACAAAGCTTGATGACCCAAAACGCGATTGCGAATGATCCGGAAAAGAAGTATGCCACAGCGGCGAACGCGAGTGTTGTCGCGAGAAGCGCGGATAGCATCTTCGCAAACCATTTACCCTCACTAAACTGCAAGGCGAACCCCCCTGCAATAAGCAGAAGCCCGGCGATGTAGGCAGCAAACGCAAACGAGTAAATTCCGAAAATCTGAGCCGCGGAAGTGAGATAACCGAAGGTAATAAGAATAATCGGGGCCTTATCGCCAATAAGAAGAATATATCCTGCTGCCCAGACAAGAAAAGCTCTTTTTTGAACTTTATTTTTCTCCCGAAGTCCGATTGCAAGATTCAAAGCGGCAAGGAACGACAAAGCCGCTATATCCAAAAAGATATACGTAAGAAGATGTGAAGACTTTATTACGGTAAATGTTCCGATAAAGGATGAGAGATGAGAGAAAATCATTTCCCTTCGTATGCACGCCGGAGTCCCTCGATGTCAATCTTTTTCATCTGAAGCATAGCTTGCATAACGCGATCCGCTTTCGCTTTGTCAGGGTCGCTCAAAAGTTCTGGCAATGCTTTGGGAATGACCTGCCAAGAGAAACCGAATTTATCCATGAGCCAACCGCACTGCTGGGCTTGCGGATTACCGCCTTCGCTGAGTTTCTCCCAGAAATAGTCCACTTCCACTTGATCGCCGCACTCTATATAGAAGGATACCGCGCTGGTTGGTTTGAAAAACGGCCCGCCATCCAAAGCCATGAACTGCTGGCCTTCGAGTTCGAAAACCGCGGTGAGCACTTTGCCGTCCATGCCTTTCATAGGACCTTCAGTGATGCCTTCGGGATAGCGCTTGATGCTCACGATTTTTGACTCCGCGCGTTTGACCGGTGAGCCGGAGAAAATAGCGACGTAGAGATTCATCGCTTCTTCGCAATTCTTGTCAAACCACAAAAATGGAGTAATTTTCTGCATATATTCATTCTATCAAATGAGCCATGTATGCGTAATGAAAACAAAAAAGCGCCACGCTTAGCGTGGCGCTCATAGGAAACATGATCACTCAGTTGAGAATGATGCAGGCTGCTGATGGAATGATTTTCTGAAGGAAATCTTGAGCCGCGGTTTGAAACGAGCATCATGGACCCCGAAATCTATGTCTTTGAGATTCACGCCCAAAAGCTCGGTGAGAGAGATTATCTGGTTTAGCTTCTCGCCAAAGCTATCCTGCTTTTCTTTTTTCACTCGCTCGAGAATCTGCCAGGCCTTAGCTTCGATCTGTCGGATGCGCTCACGACTGACACCGAAGCGCGTTCCTACTTCCTGGAGAGTCCGCTTCTCAAAGCTATCGCCGATTCCGTACCGCAGACAGAAAACTTCTACGGCGTGTTGTGGTGATTGCCGGGTGTTGCGCAGGAAGTCGAGCATGCTGCGCACTTCGAGGACAAGCTTCTCGAGCTCTTCTTGTGCTTCAATACCTTCTTCGGGGCTCAGAAACGTAGTGGAAGGGAAACTCCTATCCAAAACCGCGTCCTCCCCTTCTTCGTCTTCGGCGATGAAGTCAGAAAAAGGCATCACTTTCATGGTGGCACTTCTCAAAGCACTGCGCACCGAAGCTTTTGGCAATTTAGCCTTAAAAGCAATTTCTGTTTCGGTCGGCTCCCGTCCCATTTCTTTGCGAAGTTTCTCAACAACTCTTTTAACTAGGGAAATATGCGCATGGGTTCTGGCTGGACGGCGAATAGGATCGTGGCACCACATGATGCTGTAGACAATTTGTTGCCGAATCCAATCCCAGGCATACGTCGAGAACTGTACGTCTCTCGTGAGATCGAATTTCTGGATAGCGATCATGAGTCCCATCGCGCCGCATTGCATGATGTCAACCATTTCAACACCATATCGCTCCGCAAAGAACCGAGCCCGCTTTCTCACGAGCCCCATGTTGTGAAGTATGACTTTGTCACGAGCAGCTTCATCACCTTGCTGAGCCTTAGCAATGAGCTCACGCTGCTCTTCTCGAGAAAGCGCAGGGTAGATCGTGTCAGATAAATAGAGCCGCAGAGAGTCGCCGTCACGAACCCATTCACGACGGATCTCTTGCCGCTCCTTCGTGTACTCGTCCTTCATGACGACTCCTTTCGTATTTAGTTTTTGATTCAAACTATCCTACTTGTATCAGGCGGCGATAGGAAAGTCAAAAATTGACCAATAAATCTATTGAGGCATCTTCGGCTGCAACATCGAAACCCGATTACCTTCCGTATCCTGGAATGAGATCCAGAGACCAACTCCCGGGATTTCCTGGGGCTCCAGAGTGTGATTGCCTGCCGCGTCCATACTGCCAAGAATTTTACCGCCTCCTGCTTCCACTTTTTTTATGGACTCACGAATATCATCCACCGCGATTACTACGGATGGCGGGTGAGACAACGGGTTTTCGGTTTTCTGGTAGAGTCCGCCGTTGATGTTTCCGGGAATCTTAATCATCCCCTGCTCGTCGGTTTCCGTAGTTTGCACCACTACGTAATTCCCCATCTCCGGACCGAGAAACTGCGCTTTCCAGCCGAACACAGCGGTGTAGAAATCAACCATCCGCTGCTCATCGTTATATCCCATCTCAAAATGCACCACAGGATTTTGTTTCATACAAGGATTTATACCGTTGGTTTTTGCGAAGCAATATTGACCATCCAGCGGATGCCGAATTTGTCGGTAAGCATACCGAAAGTGTCGCCCCAAGGAGCCGGAGTTAAGGGCTGATCAATTTTGGCGCCTGCCGCGAGTTTATCCCAATACCC
>CAZEJX010000013.1:0-11794 GCA_964512715.1 uncultured Candidatus Saccharibacteria bacterium | reverse complement strand
TTTGTAGGCCCGTCCCTTTGGGGTGTCGGCAGCCATAAGCTTGATGTCATTTGGAACTATGAGCATGGCGTGCATGATCTTCTGATCTTCGCTCGGATCCTCGGATGCTCCTCCCTCTTTAAACGTGCTCATGGTCAAGGTTCCGCCCAAAGCTTCTTTATAAAATTCCATCGCCTCTTTGGTATTGCCATCGAAATTAATATAGGGATTTAATGTGCTGCTCATGTGATTGAGTATTGGGTTTATATATAGAGAGTGATGGTACTATAGCACATTTGATTTTCAAGATTTAAAAACCGCCTCGTTGCGTTGGCAATGAGACGGTTTGTTCATGGATGACTGCTGACTACGTCTTCCTCAGATTGGCCGACATGATCCATGAGATTGCGCCGTTCTCTTCGTTACTGTCCCAACGAACCGGGACGCAGCGTCTCTCAAACATTTCCTCGCTTGGCTCATAGCCTGGGTTCACAACTGTTCCCACAGTGTCTCCGGACATTACTCGATCTCCAACCGCAAAACCAAAGAAAATCATGAAAACCTCCTGTGGTTATATTGACATATGCATATACTTATGTCAAGCTATCCTGACTCTTGCTATTAGTACTATTCTGCCCCTCCCCTTCGAACTAACTAGATGTTCTTAGAATCATTGTGCAAGAAAAAATGTATCAATATTCTCCGTGTCGAAAGATTAGTTTTTTAAGATGAGACCATTTGAAAAATTGCCTGCTTATCCGCTATACTATACCCGTTCGTAAAACTATTCCGCAGTAGCTCAATGGTAGAGCGGCGCCCTGTTAAGGCGATGGTTCTAGGTTCGAGTCCTAGCTGCGGAGCCACGAACCCAAAAACACCTTGCCCAAGGTGTTTTTGGGTTTGCAGTTTCATGTGCTAGGACTCGAACGGGAAAGGGGTCGGGAAAACGGAAGTTTTCCCGTGTAGGAAATAGCGCGCAGCGCGTTTAGAAACCGAGAGGTGTCTAAGGAGCGAGCGGACCCGGGAGCGAGCGACGTTCGATAGGAGTGAAGCGACGGTCCTAGCTGCGGAGCCAACAAAAATCACCAATGTTTGGTTGGTGATTTTTGGATACAGAGGTAGGAAGATAGAATTTTTTGTGCTATGATTAAAATATGAAAACACTAAAATGTGATTTATGTGACGCTATTGCTCAAGGTGAAACCTTTGAGGAGTGGATGAGAGCGCTTATGCCTCATTATATGCAGGCACACGCCGAGGTGATGCAAGGTAAAGCTGGCTTGACTGATGCAGAGCAAAAAGCAGAGCAGCAGAAGTGGATGGTTGAAAATAAGGCACGTTTTGATGCGCAACCCGAAGATAAGTAAGTTTTACGCTACTTCAAAATCGGGTATGAAAATGTAGGGATTATTTTGCCAGTAGGTTCTAACAGCGTCCACGACCCAGAGCTAGATGAAACACCCCCGAATTCGGGGGTGTTTCATTGTGGTTTTTTGATATATAAAAAGAGGAACAGCCCGAAGGCTATTCCTCTCTAATTCTGCGAAGGATGTTTTGGCGATAGGAGTCGAAGTCCAGGATGGCATTAGGACCGGTTTTGAGGAGCATGACTTCAGCATCGCTTAGCATCTCGATGCGCTCCATGAAGGCAGAGACCGAGGGTGTGACGCACTCCTCTTCGTGAACACTCCAATCCAGATAATCGGCGAAGGTGAGAGCGATCTCAGTTGGGCGATTGATACGACAGGCTCTTACAAAATCGCTTTCGCTGAATGTCGCCACCCGACGCACTCGGTTGGTCACGGATGTTTTCTCCATGATTGACTCACGAGAACCGGCACGATGGGCTACCTCCTCCCAAGAAATTTCTTCAGAATCTTCACCGAAGGGCCCGCTATTGCCCGCAACCCGGATGGGATAGGTGCGAGTTACTCCAATAACTTGATTGAAGAAATGATGCGGACTGATACCGACGCTCGCGGCAAGCGCGGCAGCGCTCGTATCCCTGCTCGTCACGAAGGGAAATTCTCCATGCTCAAGGCTCAACCCGATGCCCTGAGTACCTTCGAGAAGAATTATCTCTTCCCGATCCAGTTCGTCGTTTATGAGTTCGACCGTGTCAAAGAGATAGTCTTTGAGTTCCGGAGTGTCTTTGGCTTGGCGGCACGTTGATTTTCTCAGGACTTTTTCGGCCATCGCCACGCCAATTCCCTCTTTGCCGATTGCGGACGTGCTTCCAATCCTCTCGGCGAGATCGCTCATCATTTCTTCTTCGACTTGCGCCGAAGTAATGACATGCGCCTTGCTGTCGATGAACAAACGATCGCGAATAGGGAGAAATTGTTCCACGAGCGCGATTTCCTCAAAGAGCACATCCAGACTGAGCAATGCTCCAATTCCGATAACGAGCTTCGCGAAAGGATTGATCCACGCGGTCGGAATCTGGCGCATAATAAATTTTTGTCCACGAAAGTAAATCGTGTGTCCGGCGTTTGCAGCGCCACTCCGTACTCCCACGGAACATCCGGGCGCAAGATAGCTCGTAACTGCTCCCTTGCCTTCCGAGCCGTACTGCATACCGACTACTGTCACGACTCTGCCGGTGCGTCTTTCCATACAATAAATCCTCTCTATCTCTCAAAATTCTAATCCCAAACTACTCCCGCAAAGCATTATCGTCAACAAAAGCTAGTTAAAGAAGCTGTGACCGGGTTGTGTTTGCTACTTGGTCAATATCGCCTTCTCTAGATTTTTAAAATCGTAATTCGACGGGAAGTGTTTTTCGAAAAGCTCCATGGCGGGTTCACCGGCGTATTCCCCGCCGCGCGATGCATAGTGCATGGCAAGAATCATTTCTTCGGGCTCGCCCACACAATCAAGTGGCTTGAATCCTTCAATACCCAGAATGCGCTTCACGAGGGGCAGGAGTCGCTGCTTCGTGTAGAGATCCGCGCCGAACATGTCCATGACTTCCTTCTTCGGTAGAAATGCCGCGAAGGATGCGAAAAGGAAGACACACTTCGGGCAGCGATTGCACCAGTACGGTGTACGCGAAAGAAGCTGTGCCGGACGCGAAAGCCAAAAATAACTATTGCAACTCGTAACGTCATGAAGATACTGCGGGTAGCGGATAAAGCGACGCACGATTTCCAGCTCGCTGTATTTCCTGAGGAGTGACTTTGTAGAAATGTCCGGCGTTATAAAGCGGCGAATATAATCGTTCGTGAGTTTCTCCGCTTCGGATGATTTGCACCATTGGTGATTCACCGGGAGGCCAAGATAGTTGAGATTCCCAAAGTCAGCACTCTTTTCGTTCGAGAACATGATGGAGTCGTAGCCCAAGAGCTCCGCGAGCAAGACTGCTATGAAGGTGAAGGTGGAAACTGACGGATAGGCGCTCGACACATTGAAGATGGTCGTGATCGGATTCAGCCACGGGTCGCGGCGACGATTTACGCTCACGGTTTTTGTGCCCACGAGCGTGGCGATGCGCTTATGCGCGGGTGTTGGCGCGAATGCGAAAAAATTGAAAGGCGTTCCGGATGCCTTTAGCATCTCTGCGGAAAGAATGGAATCCTTGCCCGCGCCATTTAAAAGCAGTGCGCGAGCCGGGCGCTCAAAATGAGCGGCCGCAGGCGCAACGCGCGATGCGTCGTACGGAAACGCGATGAGGTCGCGAAAGTCTATCTGCATGTCGTAGAAAAATTCTCCGAGTCCATGCAAATAGAGCTCATCCCAGAAATGCGCTTGTTCCCGCGTGAGCGCAAACCCATCGATCACGATATGCTTCGTGGGAAAAACGCACCAATAATTTATGCCGATCATAAGGAGCAGCGCCTGAAGCGTTGGTTCGAGTACTTCTTTTGGCACCTTCTCCCATGCTTCCCGCGGAACGTCTTTCAGGAAAAGCTTATCTCTGAACGTCTTTGTGATACCGTATCGGAATTCTACCCGGTAGGTGAACGTCAGGGCTGAACGAGCGGCATCAACTTCGTATCCAGCGAAGGTAAATGATGACGCCGTGAGCATTTTGACATGATACCACGGCTCATTTGACGTGCCGGAAGATACGGTCCATTATGGTCGAAGTATTTCTCACGGCATAGTTATTTCTGCGAAAGAAAGGAGCCTCCCTTGAAAATAGAACGGGAAATCAAATCCGCGGAAGAAAAGCTCAAAGGCATGAAGCAGCGCAAGCTCGAGGTCTTCCGAAGGTTTCTGCTTCGATGTCGGGATTGCAAGAAGGTGAATCGGGCTTCTGCCTGGATTTTCCTTCAGGGCAAATATTGGTACTCGCCGCCGAGCTGGCAGAGTGGAGGGTATTTCTTAGATAATGAATGGCTCACCTGCGATGCGATCTGTCCCGCATGCAAGAGTGTGATCTATGTCTCCCATGGAGCTTCTCTCTGTTCTCTTATTTTCCACCTCAAGGAAAATAAGCTCACGCCGAAACAGGTTTTCAAAGAAGTGATAGTTGGTGATGTCGAAGGAAATGCAAGAGTCCTTCAGGCGCTGGATCAAGGCCGCCTCAAGGTCACTCCCTGAGGCGCCGCAACTACAGATAGAGAGCGCACCCTGCGTGAGCTCTTTTGTTTTTTAGTGGTACCTTATAAATCTTGAAAGATTGTAGAGAGAAGAGTAATCTGCTCCTAGTTTTTAGATAAGGAGAAGAGCATGCACTCAGAGGAACGACCTCCGGTACGACTTTGGGAACGTCTTGTAGTACGGTTGCTGGGAATCTCGATTCTTCGCCGCCCCAGCAAGGATTGGTCGATGAGCGATGAACGGCGTGACTACCTCATGGCGTTTCACTACTGCCCGCAAGCGAAGGAGTATCGTTTCGATCGGCACTATGATCCCCTTTCTCGCGCGGAACGTTTCAGGTGCGGGGCGTGCGGAATCGTTTACCGATCCGAAGCCGGATTTGGAATGACCATGCTGAGATTCAAGGAGGCTGCCCTCCTTGCTGGGCAGCGTGGATTGCTTTCCTTCATTCCCGTCTTCTTCTGGTTTGTCATTTTTGGTTTCGGCAAACACACTCCCGAGCACCGTGAGGGCAAGACAAGCGGAGAGTTGGAACTCGAGGCGCTCGAATGGTTTTCAGGTCTCTTTAGGGATCTCATCGAATCGAACTACCGAGGACTCTAATGCATAAAACACCCGCCCCAAGCGGGTGTTTTGCTCTCTTGACAAGCCTACTTGACTTTATACTACTATAGTAGTATAATTTATCCAGATCATCTGATCACAGACAAAAAACGAAGGAGAGAGAAAAAGAATGCAGACTGCTTGCTGCTCCATTTCCCGCATCCTCTACGTCGGCACCAATGAAACTCCGACTCCCAAGCCCACGGTGAAAGAGACGAAGCCTGTAGTGATCGCGAGAAATCCTAACTCCCCCGCTCAGCTCTCGCATCGTCTCTCGCACCTCAACCGCGACTGGGACACCCGCCCGCGTTCGCACCAGGAAGACGATCTGCGGAAGCCCCGCCGTGAGAACAAGCGCTCCATCACCGCAGCGCGTCGGGAAGCAACCCGCTACGCCGCCCGCTTTAAGGAAGCTGAGCGCGGCAAGAAAGAAGCGGACAGGCTCGAAAAAGAACGCGAAGCAAAGCGAAACGAGCTCAAAAAGATCATGGATGCTCTCTTCTCCTTCTTTGACTAGCAGTATAGCCGCCAAGCTTAGCTTGGCGGCATTTTTTTATTTCTTGCGGCTGCGGGTAGGCAGTTTTTTTCGTTTCACGCTCGCCATTTTTTCGAGTTCGCTCTTACTCATGGATTCATACATGCCGCGCGATGCGCCCCGCAAAGAATTTTTGCCCCGCTCCCCTTTCTTTGCTGCGAGCGCTGCCCCGGCAGCCATCTGTTGCTTTTTCGATTTCGCAGGCATGACTCTTTATAGATCGAAATGGATTTAATTCCTGTGAAGTCTTTCTTCAGCAAAGATTCGATTTTTCTGCTATACTGTTTCCCATGTCAATTATTGAGGCTAAGGATCTCGTTAAAAAATTCGGCGACTTTACCGCGGTCAATAATGTCTCATTTAAGGTAGAGCCGGGAGAGATTTTCGCGTTTTTAGGGCCGAATGGTGCGGGCAAATCTACGACGATTAAGATGCTTACGACGCTTCTCGCGCCAAGCGAGGGAGCTATTATCTTGAACGGCAATAATCCGGCGGAAAATGCCGATGCGGTCCGCCATTCTTTTGGTATCGTTTTCCAAGACCCGAGCTTAGATGATGATCTGACTGCCTACGAGAATATGGAAATTCATGGCGTGCTCTACGGCGTACCAGGAGAGGTGCGCGCGAAACGCATTCCGGAACTCTTGCAATTCGTGGAACTCTGGGATCGCAAAGACAGTTATGTCAAAGAATTCTCCGGAGGCATGAAGCGTCGATTGGAAATCGCGCGCGGGCTCTTGCACCACCCCAAAGTGCTTTTCCTTGACGAACCGACGATCGGTTTGGATCCGCAAACGCGCAATCACATGTGGAAGTATCTCCAGAACCTCAACGCAACCGAAGGCATCACTATTTTCTTCACGACCCACTATATGGAAGAAGCGGCGCGAGTCGCACAGCGCATTGCGATCATTGATCACGGCAAGCTTATCGCAATCGGCACTTTGGACGAGCTTAAAGCGCAGACCGAGACTCAAACGCTTGAAGACGCTTTTCTTACATTGACCGGCAGTGTTATGCGCGAAGAAGAAGCGGGCGCCATTGATCGTTTGCGCATGGGTCGAAGGATGTGGGGAGGAGGCAGGAAATAAATTTTGCAATGTAAGATCTATGTCTACCATCTATATTCTTTGGCTCCGACAACTCAAGCGCTACGTGCGTTCTAAATCCCGCATCATAGGCTCGCTCGGCCAGCCGCTCCTCTATCTTTTGGCGCTGGGCTACGGCTTAGGCAACGTGTTTCAGCGTGCCGGGCAGGGCAATTATATTCAATTCCTGGTTCCGGGAATCGTGGGCATGAGTATTATTTTCACGTCCATCTTTTCCGGCATGGAAATTATCTGGGATCGACAATTCGGATTCCTGAAGGAAACGCTCGTCGCTCCGGTCTCGCGTTTTGAAATCATGCTCGGGCGAACTCTCGGCGGCGCTACCGTGGCTACGATTCAAGGGCTTTTAATTTTGCCGATCGCGATGCTCATCGGTTTTCGTCCGTACAGCTGGGCGCTCCTGCCGGTGGTCTTCCTCATGATGTTTTTGACGGCACTCCTCTTCACTTCATTCGGCACCGCCTTAGCTTCGCGCCTGGAAGACATGCAGGGTTTTCAGCTCATCATGAGCTTCCTCGTGATGCCGCTCTATTTCCTTTCCGGAGCTATCTTTCCTCTGGAGGGCGCGCCGAGAGGTTTGGAACTCATAGCCAAAGCTGATCCGCTTGCTTACGGCGTAGATTCCTTCCGGGCACTCCTCATCAACGTGCATCACTTCTCGCTTTCGACGGACATTACCGTCCTCGTCGGCATCACCCTTCTCTTCCTCGTGCTCGGCAGCTGGTCTTTCTCGAAGATTCAGATCTAGCGACATGATAAAAAAATACGGTAGCTGGATTTTCGGGATCGTTATTTTCGGAACCGTTATCGGCATTGTGCGCCACCTCGGCGAGGGTCAGCATTTCATTTCGATTGTGCTCGGCATTAATCCTCTTTGGCTTATCCTCGCTTATGCCCTGGAGTTTCTGACCTATGCCTGCAACGCGGAAATGTGGCGCGCCACTCTTAAGCGTTCTTCGACGCCGGTTTCTTTCCGGCGATTGTTCACGCTAAGCATCGCGAAGCTTTTCATCGATCAGGCAGCCCCCTCCGGAGGACTTTCCGGAAGCATTATGGTTACGGAAAGCCTGGCTGAGAAGCAGGTACCAAAGAACACTGCTATTCGAGCGCTCTTCGTAGGTCTCACTGGATACTATATCGCCTACGTTACGCTTTTCGCTGCCGCGCTCACCTATCTCATTATCTTTACCACGATTAATCGCCTGATTTTCTGGACCGCGATCGTGTTCGGAATCATTGTTCTCTGCTTCGCGGCTATTATTATTCTTTTCTGGACCGGCAAAGCGAAACGTCTTCCTCGAAAGATTCTGGAACACGAAAACCTAGGCCCCTTCATTGCCGCGCTCCATGAAACACCGGCGCACATTAGCCAGGATTGGAAAATGCTTTTTGAATCGTCGCTCTCCGCCGCCGGTATTTTTATACTGGATGCCCTATCGCTCTTTATTATTCTCCACGCTCTCGGCACCGGAGTTGGAGTCGGAAAAGTCTTCGCGAGTTTCATGATTTCTTCGGTCGCGATGACGATTGCCTTTATTCCCGGTGGGCTGGGAATTTTTGAAGGAAGCTCCACTGCCATGCTCGCCTTTTTCGGCGTGCCCATCGAAACCGCACTTACGGCAACGCTCATTCTCAGAGGATTTACGTATTGGTTACCCATGATACCGGGAATCCTCATTACCCGGCGCGAACTTAAAGCCCATCGGGAAAAGCGCGTGGTATACTAGCGAACATGGGCTCACTCATTGCCGTCGTCTATGCGGGTCTCATGGTCTGGGGCTACGCCTCACAAGTCTGGCAAATTCACCGCAGCAAAGACACTAAGAATTTGTCGCTCCGATTTTTCATACTCCTCTTTGTGGCAGTAGCACTGCGCATCGCGACCGTGGGCGTGGTGATCAAAGAAACGTCCAACATCACCGCAATCGCTCTTGAAATAGCCGAGTTTGCCGTGATCGGCGGCCTAGGCACTATCGCGCTCCAGATTATTTATTACCGCCACCTCACGAGAAAAGGATAAGGTTTACTTGCTCTAACACAGTATCTGTGGTATAGTATTTACAGCTTTTTTGCTGTCTAAAAGAAAGGAGATTCCGCATGGTCGGACTCGTGTATTTCTGCATTGATCTTTTCTATCCGCTGCACCACAGCCTTAGCTATTCCTATCTGGGAATGGAACCCCAGAGGGTCATCCTTCGCGCTGCCCAGAAGAAATGCAGGAACTATTTCCTCTTGGGTATCGGAGCGGCGGCCTTCCTCTTCTACCCCACCTGGCAGGTTGAGATCTTCACGCATCGGCCTCATACGGTTTCTCTTTCACTCGCCGTGGCTATCCCCGTCCTTACCTTGCTCTGCGCGGTTTCCATTCGTTACCGCTATGGACGAGGTGATTTCGCGGATCTTCGGATGATACGCAAAGCCTTCAAAACCGCGAGCGGTAATCAAAATGTCAAAGCCGTACTCAAAGAATGCGACCGCCGACTGCAACAGGATGCTCCCCGCGAAAAGAAACGGGCGTAGATCCAAATCTCATGAGCGCATCGCTCGCGCCGCCACGCTAAGCCTGCCTACCGCAGGCAGGCGTGGCGGCTTTTTTGTACTATAGTTATTCCTGTGTATGCGCGGGCGCCGCAAAACCGGAACGAATCCGGGCCTGGCGCAAGAGCTCTTCCTGAACTTGGCGCGCTTTCTTGTGATCAATTGCCGGTAGAATTACTTCCGAAGGATTTTCCCGCCCGCCGGTCATCACGATCACGAGGTGGGTAATGCCCATGCTGCGGTCTAGAAAATTGTGCCGCAGGGTTACGGTTTGGATTTGGTGATACACCACGCCGATTTCCTGCCGGGCGATGTACCCCTTGCTCAAACGAAAGAATTCATTTTCGAAGCGATACGCGTATCCACGATATTCGAAAAAGGCGCGCATAGTGGCGAGCGCGAAGAGTCCGAAAACGATGGCAAAAACTATTTCAAATACAAACAGCGCCTGGAAATGATACGCGGCTAGAAATTGGACTCTGCCTTCGAAAAACCATGCCACGCCGAGTGCGAGGAGTGCGAGAAACGGCCAGTGCGCGCGGTGCGTCCAGAAAATCATGAAGGCGCGAGGGCCAAGCCTATGGGTTGCTTCTAAGTTCAGCGGAGGAGTCATGAAATCAGTACCTTTTTCTTTTATACTATAATAACACTATATGCATCGCTATCGAATTTTTCCGCGGGGCAGAAAAGAATACCTCCTCGAGGGCGAGGGAGTTCTTTTGGGAACGCTTTCCTTGCGCGGCATCCATCGCCACAAAGCTGTAATTACTATCGGTACATCTAAAATCGAATTAACACGTAAAGCGGCATTCCGGAAGCATGTGCACCTTTTGCGGGGGCAAGAAGAAATTCATTTTGCGGCAACCAATGCTTCTAAAGGATCACTTACTTTGGATGGTATTCGCTATAACTGGATACCACAAAATATCCGCTGGACTTCGTGGGCCTGGCAGACGGACAATCGGAGCTCCATCACGCTCCACATGAATGATTCGTTTTTGCGCGCGCAAGGCAGCGTGCAGAGTGGAGACGCGCTCGCCTCAGAGGACGATATTCTGCTTACTCTCTTTGGCTGGTACTTGCTTCTTTTGAATCATCAGAATTTTGGCAGGCACATTTTGCACGCGCTCAGCTTTGCGGTAGGAAAGCATTGAGAATTCCGCAATTTATACTAGGTCTCTACGCGACTTCGATTCGCTCGCTTGGCGCTCTTCTTCCGAAGGAGGTCAGTCGCACCGCAAGCCAAGCGATCAGCCAGTAGACGAGCATTGCCAAGACATTAGTCCACTCAAGCACGCTTCTTCCCGCGCGCGCCGCGGGTACAATGGAACGGAACGGCGCGAGGAGAATATCCGAGAAGCTGTACATCAAGTCCGCGAAAGGAGCAGCGGAATTTGCACCCAAGATTTTAAGCCCAAAGCGCGTAAGGAGTACTGCTTCGATGACTAGGAGAGTAAGCCAGATAAGTTGGGACACACGCCAAAAACGCTCCTCGCGTGTCAGGAGTTCCGAACGCAGAGGGGCATGCCTGTGGGTATAGTAGTGAACTGCCATGCGATTATTATCTCCTAGAACGTATGGAAAATGAGTGATGAATCAGATGAAGATATCTTGAACTCGAACACTACTTGAGGAGTGACCAGAAGTTTTGATCGGCTTCACCGTCGAATTTGAAGAAATAGGCGCCGCGCAGTTTATATTTTTTAACCAAAGCGATTTCCTTCGCGATCGAAGTGGCGTCGGTAAACCACGCCACTCGTAAAACCGGCACGCCGCGAGAAGGTGAAGTGGTCGCGTATGCGAACGAGAGTTCGCCGGCGGAGTTCCTGACCGGCGTCGCATTCACTTGATGCGCGAGTTCAATCGCTTGTGCATACGTTACGCTTCGTACCCGTGTCCAGCCATTCACAGGGATGCTGAAGCTTTGCGGTAGATTACTGGGTTCAGCGGTGGTATCAAATGCCTGCCCTGTCCCCCCTTGGGGCGCGGAAGCATCGGTCGCAACCGGTGAGCGGAGGCCTACCGCGGAGGCGTCGATTTGAAATACATAGCCATAGGTAGGAATGCCGAGCACTATTTTTTTGGCGCTGATACTTTTTTCGGTTTCCTTGATAACTTTCTCTACCCAGGCCGGATCGGCTACGGGGAAATATGGCACGAGTCCGCCCTTCGCGGCGTTCAGTTTCACGTCGATATTGCCCTGGTCGTACGCCATTACCCGTACCTCGTCGCAATACTTATTTAAAACCGCGTAGTCCACGGCATATTCCACTGGCGGACGCGGCACATTGAAACGCGATGATTGGGGCGTGCGCGGCTCTACCGTACAGGCCAGCACTTTTTTATTCGCATGCAGCGTTGTGGCAAGCTCTTTAATAAATTTTGAGAAATACGGCTTGGTCTCGACGTGCTTATTTTCATAATCAATATCAATGCCATCGTAGTTCCCGATAATAATGGTGCCGAGGATATCTTCTTCGTGAGC